>JAUYSA010000158.1 GCA_030696545.1 Hyphomonadaceae bacterium | reverse complement strand
CGCCAAGCGTTGGAAGGACACGCCGGAAGTCGAAATGGTGCTCCGCGCCGCGGTGGCGCCCGGCACGACGACCGACACCACCTTCGCGGAATCGCTGGTCGAACTGAACAACATGACCGGCGAGTTCATCGACGTCCTGCGCGCCAAGGAACTGATCTCTCGCATCCCTGGTCTCGACCGCATTCCCTTCAATGTGAAGGTGCCGCGCGGGACCACTGACCCGACCGCCTACTGGGTCGGCGAGGGCGACGTGAAGCCCCTGTCCCGTCCGGCGTTCGACAGCATCGAACTGACGTTCAACAAGGTCGCCGGCATCGTGCCGATGACCCAGGAACTGATGATGTTCTCGAACCCGTCGGCCGAGGTGAAGGTCCGCGACGGTCTGGTGGCGGCTCTCGCCTACCTGACCGACCGGGACTTCCTCGACCCGACCAAGGCCGTCACCACCGGCGTCTCGCCGGCTTCGGTGACCAACGGTGTCACGGGCATCGCGGCGACCGGAACCACGGCCGACGCCCTGCGCGACGACCTGGCCTCGATGCTGTCGGAGTTCGCGGAAGTGAACGAAGATCCGTCGGGCGTGGTGCTGGTCATGACGCCGGTGCAAGCGCTCAGGATCGGCCTGATGCGCAACAGCCTGGGCCAGAAGGAGTTCGGCGACATTTCGATGAGCGGCGGCTTCCTCGAAGGCTTCCCGGTCATCACCTCGACGAACATCGCAGCCACCGGCGGCTCGCCGACCGATGGCTATCCGATCGTCGCGGTCAACGCGCCGAACATCTACCTGGCCGAAGGTGGGATTGAGGTCGACATCAGCCGCGAAGCCTCGCTGCAGATGACCGACACCCCGGACTCGCCGGAAACGGCGTCGACGATCCTGGTTTCGCTCTGGCAGCGGAACCTCGTGGCCGTGAAGGCGGAGCGTTTCATCACTTGGAAGAAGAAGCACGACACTTCTGTCCAACTGATCACGCACGCCAAGTACGCCTGATCTATCGGGGCGGCCGGGTAACACCGGTCGCCCCACTTTCTTGCATGGAGGGCGGCCTATGAAGGTCAAAGTTCTTGCCCGCGAGGTCCATTACGATGGCCGCGGCCGCCTTAAGGGCGAAACATTCGAAGCCGATGACCGCTGGGCGCGTGGCCGGCTGCTGTTGCGGCAGATCGAGGAAGTGGTGAACCAGCCAGTTCGTAAGGCTCATGTGGCCCCGCCGGCCGCGCCTGTTCCCGCGCCCGAGCCGAAGCCCGAAGTCGAAGCGCCGAAGTCGGAAGCGAGCGCGCCGCCTCTGGATACGAAAGCGTTTGATCATGACGGTGATGGGCGCGGCCCGCTGCGCACGTATCGAACTCGCCGGCTGAAGGCGGAGGACTGATCCTTCGTGCGCCTTCTCGGCTTCGAAATCACCCGACAGAAGGCCGCGCTGCCCACTGGGTTGTCGTCCGTCGACAGCTCACGCGGGTGGTGGCCGATGATCCGCGAGCCGTTCACAGGCGCTTGGCAGAGGAATCTTGAGGTCCGCGTCGAGACCGCCGTGTCCAACCCGGTGCTGTTTCGGTGCATCAGCCTGATCTCGGGCGACATCGCCAAGATGCGCTGCCGGCTGGTGACGCAGGACGAACACGGCATCTGGAGCGAGAGCGACAATCCGGCCTTTTCGCCGGTGCTTCGCAAGCCTAACCGCTACCAGAACCGCATCCAGTTTTTCCAGACGTGGATGCAGTCGAAGCTGACCTTCGGCAACGCCTACGTCCTGAAGGCCAGGGACAATCGGCAGGTCGTCACGGCGCTATACGTGCTCGACCCCAACCAGGTTCGGCCGATGGTCGGGGCCGATGGGTCGATCTGGTATCAGCTCAACGGCGA
Organism: Hyphomonadaceae bacterium; assembly: GCA_030696545.1. GTDB lineage: Bacteria > Pseudomonadota > Alphaproteobacteria > Caulobacterales > Hyphomonadaceae > UBA7672. The sequence goes on along the minus strand of JAUYSA010000158.1, from coordinate 990 downwards.
CAACCTGTCGGGCCTGCAGGAGGCGACGGTCGTCCCGGCCTCCGAAATCATCCACGACCGTTGGAACACGCTGTTTCATCCGCTTTGCGGCCTGTCGCCGATCTACGCCTGCGGGCTCGCGGCGATCCAGGGCTCGGCGATCCAAAAGAACTCGACCAGTTTTTTCCAGAACGGCGCCCAGCCCGGCGGCATCCTCACGCACCCGGACTTCATCGACGAGGACGTGGCGAAAGAATACGCCGACCGCTGGAAAGCGAAATATGGCGGCGACAATCAAGGCTCAATCGCCGTGCTCGGCAATGGGCTGGAGTACAAGCCGATCGCCGTCAATTCCGTCGATTCCCAACTGATCGAACAACTGAAGTGGACTGGCGAGGCGATCTGCGGGGCGTTCGGGGTTCCTGCGTACATGGCCGGTGTCGGGACCGCGCCGCTTAACAACAACGTCCAGACCCTCGCCGAGCTCTATTATTCGCAGTGCGTCCAGATCCACATCGAGAGCGTCGAGCTATGCCTGGACGATGGGCTGGGCGTGGGTATCGGCACGAAGAAGGATGGCGTCACTTACGGCGTTGAGTTCGACCTGGACGATCTGCTGCGTATGGATTCGGCGTCGCAGATGGAAGCCTTGGACAAGGGTAAGAACATCCTGACGCCGAACGAGGCGCGCCTGAAGCTGAACCTGCCGCCCAAGACCGGCGGCGATGCGGTGCTGCGCCAACAGCAGGACTACTCGATCGAGGCCCTGGCCAAGCGCGATGCGCTAGACGACCCGTTCGGCAAGGCCGCGCCGGCGTCGCCGGTGGCAGACGAAAGCGCGAACGATAACGCCGAGTTGGATGAAGCAAGGGCCGCGGCCAAAGCAGCTCAAGCGTCAGTCAAGGCGGCGGCCGAGGCCGCGGAACGCGTCGCGCGAGAGCTTCAGCAGGAGAAAGCCCTGCGAGCCATCGAAAGGGGACTGGCCCATGTTTGATGGCGACGCGTTCGGCG
>JAUYSA010000394.1 GCA_030696545.1 Hyphomonadaceae bacterium | reverse complement strand
GCGGATTGCCGGCCTGTGGGCGCGGCGTGACCGTGCCGCATTCGACGAAGCCGAAACCGAAGGCGAGCATGGGCACGAAGACTTCGGCGTTCTTGTCGAAGCCTGCGGCTAGGCCGATCGGGTTGGGAAGCTTGAGGCCGGACTTTCTCAGCGTGACGGCGAGGCGTGGATCGTCGAGCTGCGGCTCGGGTTTGGCGAGGCCGGTCTTCAGGGCGTTGACGGTGAAGCGGTGAGCGCTTTCGGCGGGGAGGATGCGGACGGCGCGGCCGGCGATGTCGAAGATGCTCACGCTTTGTGATCCGGCTTGCTGGCGGGTTCGGGCTGGCTGGTGACGGAGTCAGGCGCGATGGGGACGCCGTTGGCGTCGAACTGGTCGAGCGGCCATATGGAGCTGATGTGGTACTCGCGCACGGTCGTATAGACGTGCGGGAAGTAATCGCCGCCGCGGGATTCTTCCCATTTCAGGTCCGGGCCGAAATCCCTCGAGTCGACCGAGACGAGGGCGCAGCCGGTCTGGCCCTTGAACCATTTTGTCAGCGTCTCCTGCACCTGTTTCGAGGTGGAGAAATGGACGTAGCCGTCGGCGATATCGACGGGCGCCTGCATGGGGCCGCCGGCCTCAACGATGGCGAGCTGTTCTGCGGTGAGGATCTTGTAGATCATGGGCCGGGTTTTGCGATGGTTGGGGGCGGGTGGCAAGGTTGTGGGGGTGCGTGACCGGCGATTGGTGTTGTGGCAGCCTCCGCTACGGGGGCGAGCCATGAGAGCCTGGGTTTACATTCTGTCTTGCGCGGATGGCCGCTACTATGTGGGCAGCTACCGTGGTGATGACCCCGGAGTTCGCGTGGGCCAGCACAATGACGGGCTCGATCCGAAGGCGTGGACCTATAAACGCCGTCCGGTTAAGCTGGCCTGGGCAACCGAATTTCAGCTTGTGACGGATGCCATCGCTTTCGAGCGGCAGATCAAGGTGTGGAGTCGGGCCAAGAAAGAGGCGCTGATACGGAATGATTGGGCCGCGCTTCCTGCGTTGGCGCGGGCGTATTCGCGGCGGGAAGTCTAGGCCTGTGAGCACGCCCTCGTCCTTCGACGGGCGCACGCTTCGCGTGCTGCTCAGGCTGAGGGCTATCGGTGCGCTGGTGGTTTAGCCCTCATCCTGAGCAGGCCCGAGGGGCCGGCCGTCGAAGGACGAGGGCGTTGGCCCGGCTTGACCTTGAGGCGGAGTGGCTTCATCGAAATCTCATGACCACGACTTCGGCACTTGTACTGTTTTCCGGCGGGCAGGATTCTGCTGTTTGCCTGGCGTGGGCGTTGGGGCGGTTTGATCGGGTTGAGACGATCGGGTTTGATTATCGGCAGCGGCATTCGGTGGAGCTGCAGTGCCGGACGGTTTTCCTCGCGAAGCTGCGGGAGCATTTTCCGGAGTGGGCGGCGCGGCTGGGGGATGATCATCTGCTTGATCTCGGCGTGTTGGGCGAGGTGTCGGATACGGCGCTGACGCGGGAGCAGGAGATCGGGTTTGCGGCGAGCGGGTTGCCGAGCACATTCGTGCCGGGGCGCAATCTGGTGTTCCTGACGTTTGCGGGGGCGGTGGCTTATCGGCGCGGGCTTGATGCGTTGGTGGGCGGGATGTGTGAGACGGATTTCTCGGGGTATCCGGACTGCCGGCGCGACACGATCGATGCGACTTCGACCATGCTGACGCTTGGGCTGGACCGGCCGACGCCGATCGAGACGCCGTTGATGTATCTCGACAAGGCGCAGACGTGGGCGCTGGGGGATGAGCTGGGCGGGGCGAAGCTGGTTGAGCTGATCGTGGAGGAGACGCACACCTGCTATCTGGGCGATCGCACGCATCGGCATGACTGGGGTTATGGGTGTGGGACGTGTCCGGCTTGCGGGTTGCGCGCGAAGGGCTGGACGAAGTGGCGGGGCGGGGCGTGACGTATTCCGTCAAGGAATGTTTCTATACGCTGCAGGGCGAGGGCGCACAGACGGGGCGCGCGGCGGTTTTCCTGCGCTTTGCCGGATGCAATCTGTGGAGCGGGCTGGAGCGGGATCGCGCGAGCGCTGTCTGCAGGTTCTGCGATACGGATTTTGTTGGCGTCGATGGTGATGGCGGCGGCAAGTTCGCGACGGCCGCGGCGGTGGTCGAGCATGTGGCGGCGCGGTGGAAGGGCGGCGGGGGCAAGCCTTATGTGGTGTGCACGGGCGGGGAGCCGTTGCTGCAGCTGGATGATGAGCTGATCGCGGCCTTGCAGGCGCGTGGGTTTGAGGTCGCCGTGGAGACGAACGGGACTGTGGTTGCGCCGGCGGCGCTCGACTGGGTGTGCGTGTCGCCCAAGTCGACGGCGGATATGAAGCAGGTTTCGGGCGATGAGCTGAAGCTGGTTTATCCGCAGGCGGATGCGATGCCGGAGCGGTTTGCTGGGCTCAGCTTCAGGAACTTCTTCCTGCAGCCGATGGATGGGCCGCAGCGTGAGGCGAATACGGCTGCGTGCATTGCGTATTGTCTTGAGCATCCGCAATGGCGGTTGAGCTTGCAGACGCACAAGGTGACGGGGATTCCGTAGGGCTTCTTCCCTGTCCGCCGCACCCCATACGCGGGCGGGCGGTTAGTGCAGACAGTTGTGCGACTCGGATTTTGAGCGCTGCGCGCCCACTTTCTTGAAGAGGGCTGGATCCCCGCCTGCGCGGGGAACGCGGACAACGCGTTGCCCGCTTCCGATAGCAAAAACATTGGCGCAAACAAAAACGCCGCCCGGTGAGGGGCGGCGTTTCGGTTTTAGCGAGGTGACAGCCTAGCCTTGCAGCTTGTCCGCGAAGCGGCGGGCGAAGCGATCGAAGGTTGTCTGGGCGTCGCGCCAGGTAGCGCCGGGGAATACGTTGCGAAGATCGCTTTCGTACCATTTGTATTCGAAGGCGCCGATTTCCTTGCCGGATGCGTCATAGGCGATGCCGGTGACGGTAGCGCCGCCAATGCTCTTGGAGCGCATCGCATCGAGGCCGGGCTTGTCGGAGACTTGTTCCCAGGTCGGGCGGTTGGGTTTGGCGTCATTGATGGTGACGACGACGCGGTCGGCGTTCACGCCGCGCTGGTTGAATACGGTTGTGACCCGTTTGATCAGGCTATCGGAGAGGAACTTTTCCTCGCGGATGCCGATGTCGTCCTTCAGCTTTTCCTGAAACTCGGTGGAGACGCGGGCTTCGACGGTTACGGCGAAGGCGGGCGCTGCCATCAGCAGGCCGGCGAGGGCGGAAATGGCGACAGTGGCTATGCGCATGTGTCTGCTCCCTGAATTTTCTGTCTGTCCGTGCAGCCGGGGCATTCTCTGGCCGGCCGGGAAGTTGATCAATCCCAGCATGAAGGTGGGATGAACAGGAGGCCGGTTAAAGGGCCGAATGGGCCTCTACTGGCGATTCTGGCTAGCGTTTCTGGCCCTGCTGGCGGCGGAGTTCCTCGTTTTCCTTTTTCAGACGCTCATTGTCCTTGGCCATCTGTTCTTCGGGCGAGGTTGTCACGAGATCGACCGCGCCGCCGACGACAGCCCCGGTTACGCCAACGGCCGCGCCCGCCACATCGGCGATGAGGCATCCCGAGAGAAGAGGGGCGGTGGCGAGAAGTCCGGCAAGAACAAGGGCTTTGCGCATCAGGGTGTCCCGAACATGAAACCGGCCCGACCCGGCGAAGCGAACGCTACAGCAGGTCGGGCCGGAACTGAATGGGTGAGGCGCGTTACAAAAGTTAGAGTGTGTCGGTCAGAACGATCTCGGCAGGGCCTTCGATGGCCTTGAACGTAACCTTCGTGCCGCCGGTGAAGGCGAGGCCGTCACGGGCGTTCACGCGCTTGCCATCCACTTCGATCACGCCGGTTGCGGGGACCGCATAGACGTGACGGTGGGCTTCGGTTTCCCACGTGATTTCCTGACCAGCTTCGAGGGTCACGCCTACGACGCGGGCGTCTGCCCGGATCGCGAGTGCGCCGTCATCGCCCTTGCCGGAGGCGAGAATGGACCAGGCGCCGGTGCGGTCTGACTTCGGGAACTGTTTCGCGCCCCAGTCCGGCTTGCCGCCGGAGGTGTCGGGTTCGATCCAGATCTGGAAGATCGTCGTGTTCTCGTCCTCGAGGTTGAACTCGGAATGGCGGACGCCAGAGCCGGCGGACATGACCTGTACGTCGCCCGCGATTGTACGGCCCTGATTGCCCATCGAATCCTGGTGGGTGATGGCGCCGGTGCGGACATAGGTGATGATTTCCATGTCGCGGTGCGGGTGCGGCGGGAAGCCGGACTTGGGCGCGATCAGGTCGTCATTCCAGACGCGGAGGCGGCCCCAGCTCATGCGCTTCGGGTCGTAGTATTCTGCGAACGAAAAGTGGTGATGGGCGTCGAGCCAGCCATGGTTGGCGCCGCCGAGGGTGTCGAAAGGCCGGACTTCGATCATTGGGGATCTCCCGGTTGGAATTGCTGTTGGCGGGTATGTAGTTGCATATGCAACTAGTTGCAAGGGGCGCGATTTGAAGCTGGGTTGGCAGCCGGTTTTTTGCGTCATTCCGGACGCGCGCGAAGCGCGGGAGCCGGAACCCAGGAGTTGCAGGTGCGGTGTTTGTCGCCCCTAGGTTCCTGCTCTTCGCCCTTCGGGCTGCGGCAGGAATGACGATGACTTTGAAGACTTAGCCCGACCAAAAGCCGGGTATGAAAAAGCCCTCGGCTTGTGGCCGAGGGCTTATCCAAAAGCACGTGCTTGCGACTAGCGCAGCGGCGAGTAGTCGGTTGGCGTGAGTTGGACCGAGACGACGCCGCCGGGGGAGATCAGCATCGGGCCGGTCTTCTGGCTGTCAGCGGCGACCTTCTTCCATTCCTCGTCGGCGCCGAAGGCTTTCCAGGAATTGGTGCGGGCTTCCTGGTTCGGGAAGGCAAGGAGATAGGCCATCTTGTCGGTCATGGCCGGCTGGTCAGCCACGGGGCGCCAGTAGAGGTAGTTGGTCATGCCGTGCTTCGCGAAGATACGGAGCGTGTGGTCGCGGAAGCGGGTGTGCAGGTCTTCCAGGCGGCCGGGCGTGACGGTGTAGGTGCGCAGTTCGAAGTGGCGAGGCGTTGCCGACGGCTTGGTGTTCAGCATCGGCGAGTAGTCGGTCGCGCTGAGGAAGATGTTCTCGATCTTCGAGGTGAGCGAGCCGTCTTTCTGGCTTTCCGCGTAAACCGTGCGCCAAGCCGGGTCGGCGGCGAAGGCTTTCCAGGACTCGTCCCGTGCAGCGCGGTCCTTGTAACCCATGACGTAGAAGAGGCGGTCGTCGATCGGCTGGCCGGCCGTGGGCGCGACATGGAAGAAGCCGATCGGCAACATGCCATGCTTCTGGAAGAGGCCGACCGTGTGATCGCGGAAGCGCGCGTCGAGGGCTGCGGCCTTGCCCGGCGCAGCGGTGTAGATGCGCAGCTCGTAGAGGCCGATCGCCGGCTCGGCGGCTGAGCCGTTCGCGGCGCCCATGCTGGAGCAGGCCGAGAGAACGGCCGTCGCGGCGACGGCGAGAACTGCCGCGGCGCGGCGGAAGAGAGATGGACGGGGAATGGCGAGCGTCGTCATGTTTCCTGCCTGTTGTGGGTCCGTGCGGCCCGGTTTTCGGGTCCGTTTGACCCTGAATTAGCGCACCGCGACGCGGAGCAACAGGCATTCTGTGCAGGCTCAGGCGATTGTGACGGGGCCGGGAATAGTCAACCGAAGGCGAAGGCGTCCATGCGGAGGATCCCGTAAGTCGTGGACTGATGAAGGTGTTTTACGGTTTCCGGGCCAGCCCCGAGGGCCACGTAGAGCGGCAAGAGGTGTTCTTCTGTCGGGTGGTTGTGGACGGCTTCGGGGGCGAGGCGGCGATAGTTGAGCAGGTCTTCGACGCGCCCCTCCTTCAGGGCGGCGGCCATCCATTCCGCGAAGGAATGGACCCAGTGGGGTTCGGGCGCGTCTATGCGGCCGCCGGACGAGCGGAAGCTGGCCAGGTCGTGCGTGAAGCTGCCTGAGCCGATGATGAGGATTCCTTCGTCGCGCAGCGGGGCGAGGAGCTGGCCGAGCTGGTAGTGATGGGCCGGGCCGAGCCGGGTCTGGACCGAGAGCTGGACGACCGGGATATCCGCATCGGGCCAGGAGACCATGAGCGGCACCCAGGCGCCGTGATCGAGGCCGCGCCGCTGGTCTATATCGGTGGGCAGGCCGCCGGCCGTGAGCAGCTCTGCCACACGGCGGGCAAGGCCGGCCGAGGGCGGGGCGGGATAGTTGATCTGGTAGAGAGCGGGCGGGAAGCCGCCGAAGTCGTGGATGGTCTCGTGATGCGGCGGGGCGTTCACGCCGGGGCGCAGTCGTTCCCAATGGGCGGATATCATGAGGATGGCCCTGGGCCGCTCGGGCAGGATTTCTGGGAGGCGTTTCAGGAAGTCGCGTGCCTCCGCGTTCTCGATCGCGAGCATGGGAGAGCCGTGGGAGACGAAGATCGCTGGCAGCATTTTGCCAAGGTGGCGGCGGCGGCTTGCCGGATCAAGAGCG
>JAUYSA010000067.1 GCA_030696545.1 Hyphomonadaceae bacterium | reverse complement strand
GATGCCTTTTGCTTCCAGCATCGCGATCACGCTGTCCGGGCCGATCAGGTGGCCGGCTCCGACCGCGATGAAGGTCGTACCCGAGCCCTTGAGCATCTCGTCGATCTTCACGACCCAGTTGGCGTTGCGGTTGGTCAGCAGCGCCGCGTAGAGTTCTGGTTCTTCAGCCTTCATCTCGGTGACGAACATCGTCTCCATGCCGGCAATGTCGGCGGTCGACCATTGCCGCACCATCTTGTCGAGCTCGGTGGGGGCATCGTGATATTCCTCCATCGTCTCGCGGAGGTAGTCCAGCTCCTGATCGGGCGACATGCCGGCGAAGACCTTGATCTGCTCCTCGGCGGTTTCGAGGCCTTTCGGCGTGATGTTCCGGGCGCGGAAGATGCCTTCGATCTTGCTGTCGACGCCCGAGGCCGGGTCATAGCCTGCGCGCGTCATGGCGGCGGTGGAAATGGTGAGAGCTGCAAACCATGGGCGGAAGACGTCAAGCTGGCTGGCGGACAGGCCGGCGAGGCGGGCGGCTTCGTCGAGCGTTTTCACTTCTGCTTCGGTCAGCTTTTTCGACAGGCGGCTGGCGGGCGAGAGCCCGTAGCGGGACACCAGCACCATCATTTCGCCCTGCATGGCTTCGGCGTTGGTGGTGGGCAGTTCGAGCCACAGCTCGTTTGATTCCGCGATGGCTGTGTCGAGCTTGTCGGTGCGCCAGACGGTTTCGGGTTTCAGCAGGTGGATGGTGCCGAGAAGATAGATGGTGGAATCGGCATCCTTCACGACCCAGAAGGCAGGCTGCGCGAGGGCTGGGGCCGCGCAGACGGCGGCAAGCGCGGCCAGGGCGGCGAGGGGCCGGAGCACAAACGACCTGAGGCTGGCGAACCAGTTCATGGCGATCTCCCCAACAGGCGGGAAACCCGCCGCTCCGGACTAAACTAGCACGCGATCGCCACGACGCCAGCTTTGGGGGCAGCACATCGCTTGCGGGGCGGCGGCTTGGGGCTATAAGCGCGCGATCCGCCGTCCTGCCTGATCGGGAGTTGACCATGGCCGCCGCCCCAGACGCCAGCAAGAAGTCCGCGCCGAAAAAAGTCGTCCTCGCCTATTCCGGCGGGCTCGATACCTCGATCATCCTGAAATGGTTGCAGACGGAATACGGTTGCGAAGTCGTCACATTCACCGCCGACCTTGGGCAGGGCGAGGAGCTGTCGCCGGCCCGCAAGAAGGCCGAGCTGATGGGCATCAAGCCCGAGAACATCTTCATCGAGGATGTGCGCGAGGAATTCGTGCGGGACTTCGTGTTCCCGATGTTCCGCGCCAATGCGGTCTATGAGGGCCAGTACCTGCTGGGCACGTCGATCGCGCGGCCGCTGATCGCCAAGCGGCTGGTCGAGATCGCCAAGGAAACCGGCGCTGATGCGATTGCGCATGGCGCGACCGGCAAGGGCAATGACCAGGTGCGGTTCGAACTTTCGGCCTATGCGCTGAACCCCAACATCAAGGTGATCGCGCCGTGGCGGACGTGGGAGTTCAAGTCGCGCACCGACCTGATCGAGTTCGCCGAAAAGCACCAGATTCCGGTTGCGAAAGACAAGCGCGGCGAGGCTCCGTTCTCGGTCGACGCCAACCTGCTGCACTCCTCGTCGGAAGGCAAAGTGCTGGAAGATCCGGCTGTTGAGCCGCCGCCTTATGTGTATCAGCGCACCGTCTCGCCGATGGAAGCGCCGGATGTGGCGACTGATATCGAGATCGGTTTCGAGCGCGGCGATGCGGTGTCGATCAACGGCAAGAAGCTGTCGGGCGCGACATTGCTGGCGCAGCTGAATGATCTTGGCCGGGACAATGGCATTGGCCGTCTCGATCTGGTCGAGAACCGCTTTGTCGGTATGAAGTCGCGCGGGGTTTACGAGACGCCGGGCGGGACGATCCTGCTGCAGGCTCACCGTGCGATCGAGAGCATCACGCTGGACCGCGGCGCGGGCCACCTGAAGGACGAGCTTATGCCGCGCTATGCGGAGCTGATCTATAATGGCTTCTGGTTTGCGCCTGAGCGCGAGATGCTGCAGGCGGCGATCGACAAGAGCCAGGAGAACGTGACGGGCACGGTCACGCTGAAGCTCTACAAGGGCAATGTGATCGTGACGGGCAGGTCGTCGCCTTACTCGCTCTATTCGGCCGCGCATGTGACGTTCGAGGACGATGCCGGCGCGTACGACCAGAAGGACGCCGAGGGCTTCATTCGCCTGAATGCGTTGCGGCTGCGCCTGCTGGGCCAGAACAGGAAGCGCTAGGCCTGGCCGGAATTTCGGGGTTCTCCCTGAGAAGGTCCCCAATACTGACGCAGCCTGGGGACATGCCGGGGCTGGCAGTCGTGTCTCAAAGGTTAACTATGCTAGCGGCACGCCTGTGCTAGTATTTCCCTGTTGGGGCGAGATTGGGCTCGCCGGGCAAGAGCTGCGGCCATGCAAACGCCACTGCTCCCTCGGGAAAAGAATCAGGATCTGGCGCGCGCCGGAGCCCACTCCGAGGCTTTGTCGTCGTCAGCGAACCTGTCTGGCGGGGCGCAGCCTGCGGCGGACTGGATCTGCGTCGCGGCGGCGCGGAACGTCCTCGTGGTCGACGACAACGACCGGCATCTCGACATCATCAGCACCATTCTATCGAGCGTGGGCAATGATATCGAAACCTGCGGGTCCGGCGCCGAGGCGCTGCGCAGGCTCGACATGCACCGGTACGATGTCGTGGTGCTGGACCTCGTGATGCCCGAAGTGAGCGGGCTCGTGGTGGCGCAGCAGATGCGGCAGCTTACGCTCAGCAAGAAAACGCCCATTGTCGTCTGTACGGCGAACATGACGATCGCGCGCCGGCAGATGGCGGAAGTGCCGGGGGTCACGGCCATCATCGCCAAGCCGATCGACACGGCGAGCCTGGTTCTTGCCGTGGCGCGCGCGCCTGTGCGCGAACACGAGCGCCGGTCGGACCAGATTCGATTCTGATCCTGCAATGCCGCGCCAGCCTGATTTCGCAATCCATGCCGGCTTTTTTAGAGGGGCGCCGTTTCCAGTTGATCTTTGATCGCTTCCTGCTGAAGCCCGAGAATGAACAGGCGCGCCTCGCGGCGCTGGCTGAACTGAACCTGCTGGGCGGCGAGCGGTTCGTGGAGATGGACAGGCTGACCGCCCTGGCGGCCGAGGTCTGTAACGCCGATCTTTCGGCGGTGACACTCTATGACGATGAAGATGGCGTGCGTGTTTCGGTAAGCTCCGGCGAGGTGGCGCATGGGCCGGTGCCGCGCTGCGATACGGTCTGCACGCATATCCTGGTGAATCCCGGGACGCTGATCGTCGATGATGCAGCGAGCGATCCCATTTTCAGCAGCAACCGCTTTGTGCATGAACCGCCCTACCTGCGTAGCTATGTCGGCGTGCCGGTGGCGGCGGAGCAGGGCCTGCCGGTCGGAGTCCTGTGCGTGACGCACAGGGAACCCAACGCGTTCACTCAGGATGATGTGCGCAGGCTCGAGAAGATCGCCGAGCTTATGAATGCGTTCCTCGAGACGCGTCTCGCCAGCATCAGGGCCGCCAACGCGGCCCGGAAGACGGCGGAAGAGCGCAGGCGCCAGAACATGTTCGAGCTGATCTTTGAGGCGATTCAGGAAGGCGTGAACGTGCATACACCTACCGGCGAGGTGGTGGAGACGAATGCCGCCGGCGCCAGCATACTTGGCCTCACCCGCGGGCAGATGCAGGGCAGGGCCTTCACCGACCCGCGTTGGAAAACCTTCAAGCCTGACGGATCGTCATTCCTGCCGGATGAGTACCCCGTCGCGATAACGCTCAGGACGGGGCTCTCTTTGCAGAACGTGCCGATGGGCATTGAACTGCCATCTGGTGCGATACGCTGGATAACGATCAACACCGCGCCGCTCCGCCATCCTGAAACTCAAGATGTCGAATACGCCGTGGTGACGATGAAGGACGTGACTGAACAGCGCACGGCCGAGGTGCAGGTTCACGACCAGAATAGGCAGCTTGCTGATGCGCTGGCGGAAGCCGAGAAGGCCAGCCGCGCCAAGACCGATTTCATGGGCGTGATGAGCCACGAATTGCGTACACCCATGAACGCGGTCCTCAGCTGTGCGCTGCTGCTGTCCCAGTCGCGGCTTGATCCGGTGCAGAAGCGGACGCTGGGCGTTCTCGAAGATGCAGGACGCCAGATGCTGGCGGTGCTCAACGACCTGCTCGATCTTTCCAGCCTCAACGCCGGGAAGGTGCGTATCGAGCGTGATCCCGTTTCGCTCGTGCGGCTGATCCAGGACGCCGCCGTGATCTGGGCGTCGGATGTTCGCGAGAAAGGGCTCACCCTGTCGGTGATGATCGACCCGAAACTGATGGCCCCGCGCAGCGTCGACTCAGCCCGGGTGTTGCAGATCATCGGAAACCTGATGGCCAACGCGATCAAGTTCACATCGCAGGGCGGCGTCACGATCCAGGCCTGGCCTGAAACGGGTAAGGGCGGCGTCGAGCTCGTAACGATTGAAGTGGAGGACACCGGCCCGGGCGTGCCGGCCGAGGCAGTGGAGCGCATCTTCTCGGCGTTCGAGCAGGCGGACACATCGACCACGCGCAAGCATGGCGGCCTTGGTCTCGGGCTGCATGTCGCGCGAAGGCTCGCCGTCGCCATGGGTGGAGATATTGAACTCGAAACACGCGCGGGGGAGGGGTCTCGCTTTACCGTGCGCGTCGAGGCCCCGCTGTCTCGCCCCGACGCCAGGCCCGCACCGCCGCCGCTTGAGGCGGCCAATGATGCTGACGCTGAAAGCCGCGAAATCCTGTGCGTAGACGACAATGACCGCAATCTCTATGTCATCGCCGCCATGCTTCGCGCGGCCGGGCATAATCCGACGACCTGCGCATCCGGCGCCGAGGCGCTGGAAATCCTTTCCCAGCGCAAATTCGACGTCGTCATGCTGGACATGGTCATGCCGGATATGGACGGGCTGGAAACTCTGGCGAAACTGAGGGAGGGTGGGGGGCTGAACGCCCATACGCCCGTGATTGCCTGTACGGCAAATGTGCTGCCGGATCAGGTTGAGGCGTACCGGAAAGCCGGAACGGCCGATGTGCTGGCAAAGCCGATTGATCCACGGGCCATGCTCCGGGCTGTGACAGTCGCGGCCTGACCGGGCGCGCAATTTCGGCGAGGACTGCTGGTTAACCTTGCGATTGTACGAGGCCTCGATATTGCAGGCGCCGCAACGTCATAAAGACAACCTCCATTACGGACGTACAGGACGAGACAATGGACCTTTCCAAGATCACGATTGGCCCCAACCCGCCGGAAGACGTGAACGTCGTGGTCGAGGTCCCCCTGGGCGGCGAGCCGATCAAGTACGAGATCGACAAGGCGTCTGGCGCCATGTTCGTGGATCGCTTCCTGTACACGCCGATGCGCTATCCGTGTAACTACGGTTTCATTCCCCACACCCTGTCGCTCGACGGCGATCCGATCGACGTGATGGTGGTGGGCAACCGCGCGCTGGTGCCGGGATGCGTCGTGCGCGTCGTGCCGGTCGGCGTTCTGATGATGACGGACGACAAGGGCCAGGACGAAAAGATCCTCGCCGTGCCGCACCCGAAACTGACGCGCTACTATGAGAAGGTGAAACACTACACCGACCTTCCCGACATCGTGGTCGAGCGCATCGTCCACTTCTTCGAGCATTACAAGGATCTGGAGCCCGGCAAGTGGGTGAAGATCGAAGGCCTGCACGGACCAGAGCGCGCGCGCGAGCTGATCCTCGAGTCGATCGAGCGATCGAAGGCGACGGGGAAGTAGGCGGCTAGTGAGCCGCCGGCCCGAATACGACCGGGTACAGGGTTGCCACCAGGACCAACGCCATCGTCACGTTGAAGATGCGCAGCTTGAGCGGATCGCTCAGGAAGCGGCGCAGCTGCATTCCCATCAGCGTCCATGATCCAACGGATGGCAGGTTGACCGCGCCGAACACCGCGGCGACGACCAGCAGGCTCATGACCGGATTGGCGGGCAGCGTGTAGGCGGAGACGGCGGTGAGCGCCATTGTCCACGCCTTGGGGTTCACCCACTGGAATAATGCTGCCTGCACGAATGTCATTGGCCGCGACTTTTCCTCAGCCGCGCCTTTTGAACCGGGAGGGGCGGAGGTCGCGATCTTCCAGGCGAGATAGAGCAGGTAGGCGCAGCTCGCATATTTGAGGACCGTATGCGCGACGGGATAGAGCTCGAATATCTGCGCGAGGCCCGCGCCGACCAGAACGATCATCAGCGTGAATCCAAGGGATACGCCGAGCATGTGCGGGATAGTCCGTACGAAGCCGAAATTCGTGCCCGACGCCATGAGCATCAGATTGTTCGGCCCCGGCGTGATCGAGGAGACGAACGCGAACGCCACGAGGGCTGTCAGGAGATCCGGGGTCAACATTTCGCAAGATTATGCGGGAACTAGATCAATGTGCTTGCATTCTGGGGCTTACGACGCGTTATTCTGCAATCCATGACGAAGATGGATGATCTGAACCGCAGGATATTGCGCGAGCTGGAGCGAGACGGGCGGATCACCAATGCCGATCTCGCCGCGAAAGTGGGGCTGTCGGCGTCGGCGTGTCTGCGGCGCGTGCAGGAGCTGGAGCGCGAGGGCGTGATCGCGGGCTATCGGGCTGTGGTCAACCGTGCGGCGATGGGCGGCGGGTTCACGGCCTATGTGGCTGTGGGGCTATCCGAGCATCACAAGCGCAACCAGCGGAACTTCGAGAAGGCGATGGCGGCGGCCCCGCAGGTTCGCGAATGCCATAACGTGACCGGGTCGATCGAATACATCCTGCGCGTCGAGGTCGAGGACCTTGTCGCCTACAAGCACTTCCATACCGAGGTGCTGGGGCAGGTGCCGGAGGTGGCCTCGATCACGAGCTATATCGTGATGGGCTCGCCCAAGGATGAGCGGGCCTAGGCCTTGTTCACGAACTCTGACTTCAGTTTCATCGCGCCGATGCCGTCGATCTTGCAGTCGATGTCGTGGTCTTCATCGACCAGGCGGATGTTCTTGACCTTCGTGCCCTGTTTCACGACGCCCGAGCCGCCGCGCAGTTTCAGGTCCTTGATCACGGTCACGCTGTCGCCGTCCTGAAGGACATTGCCGTTAGCGTCCTTGTGGATGCGCGCCGTCTCGGCCGAAGGCGCGGCGGAGGGCGACCATTCATGGGCGCATTCCGGGCAGATCAGCATGGCCCCGTCCTCATAGGTGAGGGCGGAGCTGCAGGCCGGACAGTTCGGAAGGCTGTCGGCCAAGCTTACGCGTCGACCGAGGCGCGCGAGAAGCGCTTGCGGTCGTTCGGGTCGAGATGGGTCTTGCGCAGGCGGATGTTCTCCGGCGTCACTTCGACCAGCTCGTCTTCCTGGATGTAGGCGAGCGCTTTCTCGAGCGTCATGCGAATCGGCGGGGTGAGGCGCACCGCTTCGTCTGTGCCCGAGGCGCGGACGTTGGTGAGCTTCTTGCCCTTGAGGACGTTCACTTCGAGGTCGTTGCCGCGCGTGTGTTCGCCGACGATCATGCCTTCATAGACCTTGATGCCGGGCTCGATCATCATCGGGCCGCGATCTTCGAGGTTCCACAGGGCGAAGGCGACGCTCTCGCCGGAGCCGTTGGAGATCAGCACGCCCGTGTGGCGGCCCTTGATCTCGCCCTTGTGCGGGGCGTAGGCGTGGAACAGGCGGTTCATCACGGCCGTGCCGCGCGTGTCGGACAGGAGTTCGCCCTGATAGCCGATGAGGCCACGGGTGGGCGCGTGAAACACAAGGCGCGTGCGGCCGACGCCTGACGGGCGCATGTCCATCATGTCGGCGCGGCGCTCGGACAGTTTCGACACGATGACGCCGGTGTGCTCGTCGTCCACGTCGATGACCACTTCCTCGATCGGCTCGAGCGTCTCGCCGGTGAGTTCGTCCTTCTGCATCACGACCCTCGGGCGCGACACGCCAAGCTCGAAGCCTTCGCGGCGCATCGTCTCGATCAGAACGGCAAGCTGGAGTTCGCCGCGGCCAGCGACTTCGAAGGCGTCTGAATCAGGGGCGCGGGAAATCTTGAGCGCGACGTTTCCTTCGGCTTCCTTCATCAGGCGGTCCCAGATCACGCGGCTGGTGACTTTCTTGCCTTCGGTGCCGGCGAGCGGCGAGTCGTTGACGCGGAAAGTCATCGACAGGGTCGGCGGATCAATCGGCTGGGCTTCCATTGCCTGCGTCACGGACGGATCGCAGATCGTGTCGGCGACGGTCGCCTTGGTGAGGCCAGAGATCGAGACGATGTCGCCGGCCTTGCCTTCGTCAATCGGCGAGCGGACGAG
>JAUYSA010000052.1 GCA_030696545.1 Hyphomonadaceae bacterium | reverse complement strand
AAGCCGATGCGCCGCCATGAAGAGCGCGATGAAAGTTGTTCCCCAGCCCATGGTGACGGCCCCCATTAGGGCCACGCTGAAGCGAAGGTGAGGCGTCCATTCCGAAATGCCGGAACCGAGTATTCCAAACAGCGCCTCGGCCACCGCGTCCGTCGCTTCCAGCCCGGCGCCGGCGAGCACCGCCCCAAACACGATGACCAGTCCACCCCAGACATTGAGCCAGCTACGCCAGATCTTCGACATGCTTCGCTCCACGATCATCAGGCCGAAACACTATCGCGGGTGCGCCCTGTAACAATTACGCCGGACGTAATAACCCTGCCCACGGCGCGGCCATCCCCTGTCGCGCGTTACGCCGTTCCCTTCAGCAACAGCGGATCGATCTCTCCGGCGAACGGCATCGCCTTGGCGAATTCGAACGTGCCTGGCTCCAGCATCTCCCTGCCCGCCGCGATCATCGCGCTCATCGCGGCTGCGTGCATCATGCCACCCGTGGAGATGCGCTTCACGCCCAACTCGCCAACCTGCGCCACCGTGAGCGACTCCTTGCGCGGGCCGCGTACGATGTTGAACGGACGGTCGATGGACCGGCAGACTTCGCGCACTTCTTCCGACGTGTTCAGCCCCGGCGCGAACAGCACGTCTGCCCCTGCTTCCTGATAGGCCTGCAGCCGCAGAATCGTGTCGGCCAGATCGGCGCGGCCATGCAGATAGTTTTCAGCACGCGCGCATAGCATGAATTTGAACGGAAGCTTCCGCGCCGCCTCCGCAGCCGCGCGGATACGCTCTGCGGCTGTCTCTATCGAATGGATCGGATCGCTGCGGTCGCCCGTGAAATCCTCGATCGACCCGCCGACCAGTCCCGCCTCGGCGCCCTGCCGGATGGTCTCCGCGCAATCTTCTGGCTTGGGCCCGAAGCCATCCTCGAGATCAGCCGCCAGCGGTATGTCGATCATCGGCGCCATGGCGCGGATATGCTCCATCACATTTTCCCGCCCTGCATTGTAGTCGGGAAAGCCGATCGAGCGTGCATACCCAGCGCTCGTTGTCGTCAGCGCCTTGAACCCGAGGCCCGCAAGGATACGCGCCGATCCCGGGTCCCACGGGTTCGGGATCACGAACACGCCCGGCGCAGCGTGCAACGCCTCGAACGCCGCTGCCTTTTCGGCCTGAGTCTTCGCCATGGCGCTGTTCTCCTGATCGTCCAGACGTATGCTTTTATCCGCCAATGTACCCGGCAACCACGTCGATTTTTCATGCGATCCGTGCAGTCCCGCTTTACGCAGCCGTCAGGCCAGAGCATCAAGACTGCCTGCGTGGGAGGACTTCATGCGTGCATTGATCCTGACGGCCCTGATGGCGGCCGCCGCTCCGGCTGCCCTGGCGCAGAATGTCTATGTCACGGCAGACCGGATGCTGGATGTCACAACCGGCCGCATGATCGTCGAGCCCGCAGTCATCATCCAGGACGGCGTCATCACACTGGTCGGCGTGCGCGATCGCCTGCAGGTTCCCTCCGCCGCCATCGTGATCGAGTTGCCGGGCGTGACGCTCCTGCCCGGCCTGATCGACATGCACACCCATCTGGATTCCGATCCTGTCGTCGGCGGCTATGGCGGCCTGCAGCTCACCGACAGCTACTGGTCGGTCATCGCTGTTCCGAACGCGAAGAAGACGCTGGAGGCGGGCTTCACCACGGTGCGCAATGTCGGCGCTGGCGCCTGGAACGACGTCGCGCTCAAGCAGGCCATCGAAGGCGGCAAGATCGATGGCCCACGCATCGTGCCGGCCGGCTATTCGTTCGGCGCAACAGGCGGTCATTGCGACGCCACCGGCCTGCCGCCTTCGTTCGAAGCGCACAACCCCTACAATGCCGACAGCCCCGATGAAGGCCGCAAGCGCGTGCGCGAGATCCGCAAATACGGCGCCGAGGTGATCAAGATCTGCGCGACCGGCGGCGTCTTCTCCCACAACACCGAAGTCGGCCAGCAGCAGCTTTCCTTTGCCGAGATGAAAGCCATCGCCGAGGAAGCCCACATGTGGGGGCTCAAAGTCGCCGCCCACGCGCACGGCGCAAGCGGCATCCGCGACGCCGCCCTCGCCGGCATCGACACGATCGAACACGCCAGCCTGATCGACGATGAAGGCATCGCCGCCGCGAAGAAGATGGGCACGTGGCTGTCGATGGATATCTACAACACCGAATACACCCAGGCAGAGGGTACGAAGAACGGCGTGCTCGAAGACAATATGCGGAAAGATCGCGAGATCGCGGAAGTGCAGCGCGAGGGCTTCCGCAAGGCGCTGAAGGCGGGCGTGAAGATGGTCTATGGCACCGACAGCGGCGTCTATCCGCACGGAGACAACGCCAAGCAGTTCAGCGTCATGACGCGCTATGGCGCAACGCCGCTGCAGGCGATCCAGACCGCAACCATCAATGCGGCCGAAGCCCTTGGCCAGAAAGACAAGGTCGGCGTCATCAAGCCAGGCGCCTTCGGCGATCTCGTCGGCGTGACCGGCGACCCGCTGCAGGACATCCGCGTTCTGGAAACACCGGCATTCGTGATGAAGGGCGGCGTGACTTACAAGGGCGGCGACAGGTAGCTCACGCTTACGGCAGTTGGGTCATCTGCGCGTAGTCGATGGATGGTTGCGAAGGCGCATTGGTGCCTGCGATGCTCGTGCCCTGCTGGTTGATCCAGTAATAGCTTGAACCAGACTCCACCTTGTAACGTTCACCTGTCGCCTGATCGACCACATCTGTCTGGTCCATTGTGCTGTTCTGCCAGCGCCGGCTCAGATCATCGCTGACGGACCCATTCGATCCACCGCTCGTGCCGCTGGACGATACGGAATACCGGCTGGCGATCTGGGCAGACAGGTCCGCTGCCGCCTTTTGGCTCATGGCCGTGATCTGCGCGACCATCTGCTGGTTGCCTTGCGCCCACTGCTTGTTCACTTTGCGCGTAGTCAACAGCTTGATGATCACTTCACCGGCTTCGGCGGCTCGATCCTCGGGCGCGATGAACCCTCCGACACCGGAGACCTGCCACATCCCGAAGCCCTCGCTGCCGTACTGCGCTTCGATGCCGGTCATGTATGTCGCCATCTGCACCACGCCGACGGAATCTGACCCGCAATGGAAAGCCGCCGCTGCCACGTCCACCCGCTGGAAATTTCCCGGAGCCGTGCTGGCGGCGAGTTGCGCATTCGCTTCATCCGCTATGTCCTGCTGGTTCAGCACGTCATCGATCTTCAACACGCCGCAACGGGCGCCAAAGCGCTTCTGCAGAAAATCGGGCAACAGCTGCACGGCTGGGCGATAGCGCATCAGAACAGCGGCGCCGTTCTGACTGCCTTCCCGGAGGCCCATCTGCAATTCCATCTGGGTTGGCGTTTTGAACAGCCCCAGATTTCCATCGCCTGAGAACACATGGACCTTGTCGTCCGGAGACGTCAGTTCGATCGGATCAAGAAGGCGAAGCGGATCAGGACGAATGATGCCGCCCCGGACTCGCCAATCCTTGGGCACCTGCGCGACATAGGCTCCTTCGTTCGGCTCCTGCCACGCAACATAAGTCTGGGCCGGTCGCGCAGCGACCTGATTGCCAGAGCCGTAAATCCTGACGCCCTTCATCAGGCCCGCGAAGATCGGCTGCAGTGCGGCGTAGTCCGCGCGAGGGGCCGATGTGAGATACCAGTAACCCGCCATGCCAACTGAAGTCTTGTTATAGACGAAGCTTGCCTGTGCGACTGCGTCGGCGGACTGCCCGAACATCCGCACGCCATCTTTTCCGAATGTTGCGGGCGCATCCCACTTGAACGCGTTGCCATCGCGTTTGGCGAAGTCGGTAAGCACAGCTTCGGGTGTGGGCATTTTTGCCGCGCTGGCGACGAACATCGGCCAGACCACCACACGCGCACCCTTCGGGCCGGTGAACACGATCGGCCCCTTGCCGTCCTCGGCGCGATTGGCGCTCCAGCCGTCCCGCATCTGCAGGCTGAGATTGGGCTCGGGTCGCACTTCCACCCAACCGTCAAGAAGCTCATCAGCCACGCGCGTGACTTCCTGCGCCGAAGCAGTTGCAGCAGGAGTGGCCGTCGGCCCGCCACACGCTGACAGCGCCACAGCCAAAAGTACCGCACCGCGCTTGGCCGATTCTTTCAATGACATATTCCCCCCCCCGCCTGCAGATACATCGCGTTGCAACTCGGCTTCCCCATGAGCCAGCAGGACAACCGTTGTCATTTCTGGCGCAACGGTCAATGGCGTCGATCACAGACGATCTTTTTCACCACCGCAGGTAGGGACATCTCCCCTGTTCAAACCTCCAGCAACAACGCCGTTGCATCGTCGCTCGTCTTGAACCGCCCGATCTTCGCGTCGTCCTCGGGCGAGGCTTCCATGCCACGCAGCTCGCGCATCAACTCACCGAGGCCCCGCGCGGCGACCGCTTCGATCAGCTGCGCATCGGTATAGCGGCCGTACGGGGACACCAGGCGATAGAAGCCATCCGTCATCACCAGAACCTGTGTGCCCGCAGGCGCATCCGCCGTCTGATAGACGATGTGCGCCGCCGCCTCGGGCTGAACGCCAAACACCCAATAGCCGTTCGGCGTGTTGTGGATCGCGCGCACGTCCTGCAGCCATTTCAGACGCTCTTCGGGCGTCATGGCCATCACCTTCACGGCGCGCTTCTGTTCGTCCGCCGGCTTGCCCGCCTCGCCGAACACCGTCACCTCGCCTGCTGGCGTCCGCACGATCGCGATGGAATCGCCCAGCGTCGCGCCTTCAAGCTTGCCGTTCTTTGCGCGCACCCATGTCGCCGCCGCCGTCGGATAGCTCGCGAGCGGCGCATCCTTCAGCGGGATCTTCACTTCGCGCTCAACCGCCTTGCGGATGCGCGGCAGCAGGCGCTCGAACCAAGCCTGCGGAATCTCGCGCGCATCGGCCGGCCCAGCAACGATCTCGCCCGCGAAGATTTCGGCATAGCGCGCGGCGTCCGATTCAGCCGCGGAGAAGATGCGCACCGGGCCGACATCCGTCGCGCCATCGATCACGCAGGCCCAGTTCGCCGCTTCGTCGAACGCGTAGCGATCGTCGCCCGTGCCGGTCTTCATTCCCCCGCCAAGCTTCGAGCCGGGGAAGGAAATCGAGTCGATCAGTTTCATGGACAAGGCTCCGGAGCGCGAGCGCGCTTCCTAAAGCCTCAGGCCGCCTTCGTCTTCAGCGCCGCGGAAAAATCCGCCAGCGTCTGGATGTAGTCGCCGCTTTCGCGCAGGCGCTGCACATACAGCTCGAGGATCTGCCGCGCCGCGACGCCGGCCTCGAGCCCGCACTTTTCCGCCTCTTCCGAGAACAGTTTCTTCGACGCAGGATCGAGCCTGACGGTCAGCGGCTGGCGATTTGCTGTTTTGGTCATCGGAGATTCCATTAGCAGCTGTCGGTTGCCCCCCGACGCCCGTAGCGAGAATCACCTTGCAAGCATTGCGAAGACATTGCAATGACAATGTATGGCCAAGCCGCCCGCCAGCGCAGAGACCAAGCCTTTCACAATCGTGCTGCCCGCCAAGGCAGCCGAGCGCCTTGAAATTCTTGTTGAAACTGGCCTCTATGGGGCCAGCCGGGCGGAAGCTGCGAAGATGATCATCCTTCAGCACCTCCAGGAACTCTGGAAGTCCGGCAAGCTTCCCGGCTGAGCCGGAACACACCGTCCATCCACAACCAAACCCTTTGAAACCGGGCCTCCCAGCACGCTGGATAGGTGCGGTTAAGACCTCGTTAACTCTTCGCGCGCAATCGTGCCAATGGCCGCCGGGAGCTGCTAAAAGCAGCTCTCAGAGGCAGCCACCCGGCGAAGGAGGACGCGCCCCATGACTTCCAGCATGATCCCGCAGACCAACGACCCGATCGAGTTCTGCCCCGCCGCCGCCTGCGCCGCCGCAATCGTCCGTCTCGAAGGCTTCATCGATCATGTC
>JAUYSA010000496.1 GCA_030696545.1 Hyphomonadaceae bacterium | reverse complement strand
CTCGATCTACATCCTGCAGATCAGAGCCCGAGCTCCAGCGCGTGCCCGTCGGCACGGCTTCCTGTTCGTGAATCTCAGGACCGGCGCCGAACTATCTGCCTCGACGATCGAGAAGGTTTTTCACCAGTTGCGCGAGGTGCCCGGGCTGCCGGCCAAGTTTACATGTCACGTCCTGCGCCACGATTGGAACGAGCGCTTCTCGCGTGCGATGGACGAGGGCGGCGTGCCGCCGGCTAGGGAGCGCCAGCTCAGGCGCTACTTGCAGGGATGGCGCTCTGACGACTCCGCCGCAGTTTACACGCAGCGGCATACACGCGCTCGGGCGAACGAGGCGTCCATTCAGATGCAGGAGCGCTTTGCGCCATCGCGGGGCGCTGATGATGAGTGAGTCCGCTGATCGCGCGCCCGTGGAGCTTCCAGAGCGAATCCGAACCCTCGCCGGCGACACGATTTATCCAAATGAGTCTCGCTGGGCATTTCGGACTGAGGGGACGACGTTCAGCTTCAACTTCGAGCGCTGCCCGCCAACAGCCCACGGGCTCGTCTCAGCATGGAAGCAAGTGCTTATTTGGTATCTCAAGAACAAGTCGGCCCACCACGCGAACTCTGCCTTTCATCGCATGCTCCATCTGACCAGGTTTCTGGCGGGCGAGGAGGGCGACGCCATCGTCGAGATCACTCCGACGGACATCCTAAATTATCGAGGGTGCCTTCCACCTCAACGGGGATGGTACCTATCCAGCCTATCAGGCGTTCTGTGCCGCTGGAACGATCTGGGCTATCCGGGCGTGCCCGACGAGACGGCGCGGCTTCTTCGCAGTCTGCGCCTAGCCGGCAACGAGAAGGGCGTGGCGGTCCGCACCTCCGATCCCTTTGAAGGACCACTCACGGACATTGAGTTTACTGGCCTGATGACGGCCCTAGGCGATAAATTGGCGGGGGAGGCGGTTTCGGAAGAGGATTTTCTGGTCATTTGGCTGACCGCGTGCCTCGGGCTGCGCCCACTTCAGATTTCACAGCTGAAGATCATGGATCTGCATGAACCCCGCGGGGCAGACGGTGAGAAATGGCTTTTGGACATTCCACGTCTCAAGCAGCCAGGAAAACGGCCGCGCACTTTGATGAGGACTCGACCGATCACATCGACGGTCGGCGTGATGCTGCTTCGACAAAGCACGTACGTTCAACGCCGGTTCGAGGACTGGGAGCAAGGGCTGCCCTTGTTTCCTGCGGTGCGGGCCACACGCTGGCTCGCCGGCTATGAATGGCATCGCACTGCCAACTCAATTCGCCTGACCACCAAGTCCGTAGCTGAGGGCCTCAGCGTCTGCTCCGAGCGAACCGGCGAGCCGCTCGTGATCACGCCGCGGCGCCTGCGCCGCAGTTTGGCGACGAGAGCCGCGAGCGAAGGGTTGAGCGAGTACGAAGTGGCGGACCTGCTGGACCATTCGGACACGCAGAACGCCAAGGTCTACGTCGAGGCGACACCGGAGATAGTCGACCGACTGGATAAAGCCCTCGCAATCAAACTGGCGCCTCTGGCTCAGGCGTTCACGGGCCATTTCGCCTCGGCTGAAGAGTTGCGCACAGCCCCCGGGGGAACCGTGCGCGGCGGCGCCCATGCGCCACCTTTGGGCGCCTGCGGTCAACACGCCTTTTGCGACTTCGCTGCCCCCGTCGCTTGCTACACCTGCCGGCAGTTTCGACCGTGGCGGGATGGCCCGCACTCGGCTGTGCTCGAGACGCTGATCCTCGATCGCGAGAGACTGCAAGCGACGACGGATCCACGCATCGCGGCCGTGAACGACCGGACCATCCTGGCCGTCGCCGAAGTCGTCCGCCTTTGTGAGGAAGGTTCCGACTGTGAATGATGATGGAGTTCAGGTCGGCGGCGACGTCATTTATTTTTCTCCACGTGTCGAGTTGAGTGCATTGGAGAATCTGTGGGGGTTCATCGCACTGGCACGTGACCGGCTGACCATCTTCGGCCGTGATCTGGATTGGGACGCGGAGATCTGGGACGTCACCGCCGCGGCGCACGCAAGCGGGCAGGGACGCATACGCATCAGCTTCACGGGCTTAGGCCAAGCCGCCCGTCCTATGGCGGCCGGCATATCCGATTTCGCGAGGGCATACCTACGATATCAGCAAGGGCTGAAGCCTACACGGGGGACGCAGCAAAGGCTTGCGGCGTTTCGTGCCCTCGACGCCGCTGGAGACTTCTCAACCCTTCAGGACGTCACGCGGATCACGCCGGCGCACCTTGACGCCGCCGTCCAGCAGATAGGTTCGCACTACAGCGAGGCCGGCGCCTATCGAATTGCCGGCCAATTGGAGGCCATCGGTCGGTTCTTGTCAGACAACAGTTTGGTCGCCATGCCGCTGCAGTGGACGCACTCCCTCTCTCGCCCTGGAGATACGGTTCGCATCGGCCGGGAGCACGAGGAACGCCGCGCGCGGAAGATTCCGTCACAGCGTGCGCTTGAGGCGGTGGCCTTCGCGTTTCGCGCCGCCGACAATCCCAGCGACAGGATTGCAGCTGCCGCTGCTGCGCTGATGTGTTGCGCCCCCGTCCGCATCGGAGAACTTCTCCGAGTGCGGGCCAATTGCGAGGTGGTGCGCGACAAGCGCAACGGCGCAGCACAGTACGGCCTGCGCTGGTGGAGCGAGAAGGGGGTCAAGCCCGAGGTTCGATGGATCATCGCCACCATGGAGGATGTCGCGCGCGAAGCGCTTGGCGTCATTCTAGAGCTGACCTCAGAGGCGCGCCGCATCGCAGCTTGGTATGAAGTCAATCCCGGACGACTTTACCTCCCGAGCGATCTGACCGAACTTCGTTCCCAGCCGGTTATGCCACTAGGGGCTGCCGATGAACTGCTCGGGCTACGCTCGGCAGACTGGGCGAGCCGGAACGGTGTGCCGGTCATCATCTCCGACGGGGTAGAAGGATTTGCATTCGAAGCGCTCGAAGCTGCCGTGCTCGCCAAGTTGCCGAAGGGCTTTCCCGTTGTCGAAACGGCGACCGAACTTAGCTATTCCGAAGCGTTGTTCACCGTCCGACACAACGAGTTTCGCACCGACCGCGGTTCCTCGCGGTGCATGATCGATCGCGTCAGCCAGCAGCAAATTTCCGACTGCCTCGGGCGGCGGGTTGATGCAGGTATCCAATCGATGTTCAACCGGTTGGGACTTGCAGATGACGATGGTTCGCCTCTGAAGATCAGGTCGCATCAATTCCGACATTATCTCAATACCTTGGCCCAGCGGTCGGGTGCCGATCAACTCGACATTGCCATCTGGAGCGGACGGAAATCGACGGCCCAGAACCGAGCTTATGATCACCTGACCGCTGACGAGTTACTGGAGATGGTGCGGGAAGCTCTCGGTGAAGAAGGCGAACACCTGGGACCAGTCGCGCCAGTACAGATGCGGTCGCCTATCACCCGCGCGGAGTTTGCAAGGTTGGCGGTGCCGACCGCGCACTTCACAGAGTTTGGCGCCTGCATCCACGACTTTGCGATGCTGCCTTGTCCGCGACATCGCGATTGTTTGAATTGTGAGGAGCATGTCTGTGTAAAGGGCGATCAGGTCCGTACGGGACGAATAAGGGCGTTGCTTGAGGACACCCGACGGGAACTCGCGAAGGCGGAAGCTGCGGTCCAAGAGGATTTCGATGGGGCCGATCGCTTCCTCGAGCATCATCGGCGAGCCATGGCGCGCTACGAGGAACTGATCTCAATACTGACCGACCCAGAAATTCCAGACGGCACTATCGTTCGAGGCGCGGCGATGGCCAGCCGCAGGACATTGCGGGCATCGACGCTGCGCCTACCGAGCGGGAATATATGACGGGACCGCAGCGATCACGGCGACGTTCGCCGAATCTCACTGAGGCCAACATCCGCGAGATCCTGGACATCGTCGACGGTTGGACGGGGGTTCCTCTGACTTGGTCCGCCCTGGCTGAGCGCATCCGCCAGCGCCTGGGAGCGAACTACACCCGGCAAACCTTGCATCGCCATCATAGGATCGCCGCGGCGTTCGCTCGGCGGCGGCTTGAAGTTGCGGCTGAGCCCGCGACGGCGCGGCCGCGCGGTTCAATTGAGGTGCAGAAGGCCCGAGAAGCGATCGCTCGCCTCCAGGCCAAGATTGACCGTTTGGAGGCCGAGAACCGGTCCTTCACCGAGCAGTTTCTAGTCTGGCTGTACAATGCCAACGCGCGCGGGGTCACCGTGGAGCAACTGAACAGGCCGCTCCCCCCGAACGTGAGGCGATGACGCGGGGATAAAGCCCAGTGGCTTCTATTGGCTCGCCGTGAGCGACAACTGGAGGGGTCAACTTCGGGGTGGCAGTCCGAGAACTAGAAGGAACAACTGTTCCGGTGGGAGCTCGAAGGCCTCGGCCATGCCAACGACGTCAAGTACATCCAAGCGCCGTTCCGCTAGTTCGACCTTTCCCACGTAGGATGCTGGCTTGCCTAAGGTCAGGTACTCTGCGCGGCCTCAACGAAGAGAACGCTCAAGCGCGAGGGCGCGATCCAAAGCAACAATGGAATGAAGTGGGCCTGCGATCGCGCTTCCTGAGGGCTGCCTAAGCAGAAAAGATCTGAGCCTCAGAACGTCGAGACCAAGCATTGGAGCGTCCGGTGAAAAAGGTCCGTGATCAAGTGGTTCCGCCGGCGGCCCCCTCGCCATTCGCAGCCGCTATGATGCCAGCCGGTCAACCAGACATCGACATGATCACGAAGGCTGTGGGTCTCACCCGGGCGCAGCTCGCCGCAGTTGTCGGTTTACCGGCCGGTACGCTGCAGACGATCGACGCTGCCGATGCGGTAGCGATGCAGGCGCGGGTGCTCGAATTGGTGGAGATCATCGGACGGGTCGAGAGCTGGGCGGGCGGCGTTCCCGCCGCAATGGCGTGGTACCGGGCGCAACCGATCCCGGCGTTCGGTGGGCGCACCGCTGAAGCCATGGTGAAAGCGGGAGATGCGACGGCCGTTTGGCGCTATCTCGACCACATCGCCGTGGGCGGCTTCGCTTAGGATTGCGCGAGGGAAATGGAACAGATCGAACCGCTTCGGACAGCAGCTCTAAAGTGATGTGACCTATGAAATCTTGGGAGTCCAGGTCGGACCGAGATCGCTCGGCTTCCACAGCGAAGGTCCGAAAAAGCCGCCCGCGCGTAAAGGTTGACGGCGGCTATCTCGGCCCCTCTGAAGATGGCCCGCTCCCCGAACCCCCAAAAGGCGGCAGTAGCTTCTGGCCGCTGACGGGGCAATCGCCAAAGCGACGCACGACCTGAGCAGCGGTTTGGATGGCTGCGGTGATCGGGATTGGCTGAAAGCCAATGGCTATTGACCGGGCATGGCCTCCGGGCGTCGTGCAGGTTGCGCTTGGAGGCCAAGTGGTGAAGCTCTACAACGACGAGTAAAGCTTGACCTTGCTTACCCAGGTGGTCGGGACACAAAAAAGACAAAAAACGAGGGAGGGCGGGGTGGCGGACAGCGGCGATCGAGTTGCTAGGACGGCGCTCGGGATGGGTGGGACGGCG
The DNA here is from genome assembly GCA_030696545.1 of Hyphomonadaceae bacterium. Taxonomy (GTDB): domain Bacteria; phylum Pseudomonadota; class Alphaproteobacteria; order Caulobacterales; family Hyphomonadaceae; genus UBA7672. The sequence continues at coordinate 3,706 of JAUYSA010000496.1, read as the reverse complement.
ATCCTCGGAGTTGGCCTCTCAACATTGTCACCGGGCTTCAAGGACGCCACTCTTGCGTTCCTCAATCAAAATTTGGGCCTTGGCTTCTCAGAAGTGCCCCTATGGGCTGCCGGTGTTTGCATCCTCTTAGGCGTCCTGTTGCTGCTCCTGGCGTTCTTCGGACCAGCCCGCGTGGCGCAAACGGTTGCGCATCTCGCTGGCACCTCCCGCCCCCCGGGCATTGTGGTCGCGATCAAGGAAGTTGGGTTTGCGCCAGTAGTCCGGGGCGTCACCCTTGAAGAGCTGCCACCCCGCCTGGCGGGCCGTGAGATTCAGCACCTCGTGGTAGACATTTCCCAAGAACTCTCCGCCAACCCACCCCATCTGGATGCCGCGCTTGCGAAGCAGCTCAGGTTGCCCGACCAGGTCGCCACGCTCCGCGGCGCTCAGGCTGACGTAGAGCTGGCCTTTTGTGGGATTGTCCAAGCGCCGTTCCAACTGCTTGCCGGGTATCAACACTCGACATGGGTAGATGCTCAGGCGTTGGAGTGGGATAGGCATGCCCGCCGGTGGCAAGCGCTCCAAGCGGGGAGCGGACCTGACCTTCAACCGGTCTCACGGATCGAAACGTTGGGGCAGGGGGTCGATGCGGCCATTGCAGTCGAAATCAGCTTCAACATCTCGACTCACGATATCGTCGAAAGCGTCCCGGGTTTGAGCGAGATCGTCCGGATTGGACTGGCGGAGCCGCGCTTGGACTGCGTCACGCACGAGGGCCAGGTGACGCTGCTGGCGGCCCAATTCCGAGGCACCCTTGATCGGCTGCATGGTTGTTTGCCGGCTGGCGCGCGCGTCCACGTCTTCGTTGCCGCTCCCATGTCAGTGGGGTTCGGCCTCGGCCGGATGGTTAGCCGCACGCTCCACCCGATAGTGATTGCCTACGGCTACGATCGAAACGCGCAGCCGCCATATCGGTGGGGCCTAGGCATCAACACGCCGGCTGGCGCGCAGCAAGTTGTTTGGAACTAGGCCGATGTTGCAATTCGATCTTTCTGCGGAGTTGCTCAGCTTTCACGACCAATACGTAAAGCTCGACGACATCGCGAAAAAGAAGCTGGCCGAGGTCCGTGACACCAACCTTCAGCGGATCAGAGACGGGCTCGGCGACCTCTCGCGGCCCGTATTCAAGGATTGGCGGAATCAGGGTGGTTACGCCATGGAGACCGTCGTCAATGATCCTGCCGGTGAGAGCAATCACGACATTGACGTGGCGGTCATTTTCGAAAAGGACGATCTGCCGGCTGGCGCTCTCGCGGCTCGCCAGAGGGTGCGTGACGCAATTCTGAAGCGGGCCAACAAGTTCCTGGACGAGCCAGAGGCCCGAACTAATGCCGTTACCGTATGGTACGCTGACGGCTACCACCTCGACTTTGCCGTTTACCGCCGCGCCGAGGATATATTCGGCAACATAACCTACGAACATGCCAGCACGGATTGGGTGACCCGTGACCCTGACGAGGTCACGAGGTGGCTCAACAAGGCCGTCGACGACAAGTCTCCTGCGGCCGGTCTCTTGCTCGCCCCGAAAGTGCGGGTGCGTCAGCTTCGCCGGATCGTGCGCCTGGTGAAGTGGTTCTGCCGGTCCCGGACCTCTTGGAACCTCCCCGGCGGCATGATCGCCTCCGCGTTGGTCGTGGAGTGCTACAGAGCCGATCCGGACCGCGATGACGTTGCACTATACAACACGCTTACGGCGCTCAAGGCCCGCCTCGACGGGGATTGTCGCGTCTACCACCCGCTCGGAGGTGGCCGCGAGCTCACTGGAAAACAGAAGTACCTTACGCAGGTCGAGAAGCTTCGGGATCGTCTTGGCGACCACCTCCCCAAGCTCAACCAACTCTTCGCCCAGGGCTGCAGCAGAGAGCAGGCCCGAGGCGCATGGGATTGGATTTTCAACCACACCTTCTGGGCTGGGAAGGAAGCGCTGGAGGAAGCGGCGGCCGTCGCTAAGACTGACAGCAGTGTCAGCGGCTACATCGTCGCTCTCGGGTGCGATGTTATCACAGCCAAGGGACGCTTGATCGGCCCCTATAACGGCCAATTGCTACCCAAGAATATGCAACTCCGGTTCTACGTGGCGTCCACTAATGTTCCCGAACCCTACACGGCGCGATTTGAGATCAAGAATACCGGCGAGGAAGCTCGGGCAGAGAAAGATATAGAGCTCAAGTACGAGGCTTCCGGATATCAACCCGAGTGGACAGTCGATACCGCCTACAAGGGGACTCACCGGTCGTCGGTCTATGCAGTGAAGAATGGGGCCACAGTCGCGAGTGCGTCGATAGTCATACGGATTGCCGGTGGCATTTGGCACCGGAGGCGACAGTAGCGTCGGAAACAGGCAAGGGCCGCGGGGGCCAGATGCTGCAGGGTGCCTGAACAAGCGTCTGTCGGATTCCGAATGAATAGATTTAAGATGCTGGTTCCCGGGGCATGTGGGCGTACAGCCGATCGGCTCGCCACCTTTTGCTGTTGTCGCAAAAATTCTAAGTTTCGAGACTAGCGCTCGAGCGACAGCCCCGCTGTATTTATCGGTGTCTCAAAACTCAGTCGCAAAAATCTTGATTATCGAGAGGACTTTTGAGACGGTCGCGTATGCTTGTGGGATATGCGCGCGTGTCGACCGAAGATCAGGACCTGGCGCTCCAGCGCGCAGCCCTGACCGATGCGGGTTGCAAGCGGATCTTCGAGGAGAAGGTCTCGGGCGCAGAGCGGGGCCGAGTTGAACTCGTTCGGCTGCTGGATCAGGTACGCGAAGGCGACGTAGTCGTCGTCGCGCAGCTAGATCGACTGGCGCGGTCAACGAGGGACCTGCTGGGACTGGCCGAGGAGATCGCGGATCGCGGGGCCGGCCTGCGGTCTCTTGGCGAACCCTGGGCCGACACGACATCGGCGGCCGGCAAGATGATCCTGACGGTCTTCGCCGGTATCGCGGAGTTCGAGCGCAGCCTGATCTTGCAGAGGACCGGCGCGGGCCGCGTGGCCGCCCAAGCTCGAGGTGTGAAATTCGGGCGGCCGACCAAGATCTCCGACGAGCAGTGGGCTCATTATGGGCCCCTGCTGAAGAATGGTTCGCTGACCGTGCCGGTGGCGGCCAAGCTGATAGGCTGCGGCCGTGCCACGCTCTACCGCAAGCTTGCGAAGGACGACGGTCTGCAGATGGAGCGCGCTCCATGTTAACCCGCCTTTGGACTTGCTCGCTCCGGCAACCATTGTCAGGCATGGATAAGCCATGCAGGTGAATCCGGCCTTTTTGCCTGGGCGCGCGAGACGGCTGGTCTGGCGATGCCGGAGGCTTCGCAGAAGGTCGGGCTTCGCGACACCAAGCAGGGCTCGGGGGCTAAGCGCTTAGCCACTCTGGAAGCGGGGGAGGGCGAGGTCAGCCGGCCGCTCCTGCTGAAAATGGCGCAAGTGTACCGGCGCCCGCTTATCAGCTTCTATCTGGCCAAGCCGCCGCCCCGTACGGACCGGGGTGAAGACTTCCGCACCCTACCTGAAGAGCAGCGGGCCGACGCCGCCGGTGCGATTGACGTGACCCCCTGAAACTCGGCCAGGAATAACTAGAGTCCGCCCCAGGAAAGGGACGGACGAATGAAGCGATCAAGGTTCACGGAAGAGCAGATCATCGGGATCCTGCGTGAGCAGGAGGCGGGCGTGCCGGTGTTGG
>JAUYSA010000495.1 GCA_030696545.1 Hyphomonadaceae bacterium | reverse complement strand
AGCGCGTCCAGATCCTGTGCGCTATCGCCCACGATCCCAGGCTGCTGATCCTCGACGAGCCGTTCTCCGGCCTCGACCCCTTGGCCCAGGCCGAACTGCAGTCGTTGTTCGCGGAGCATCGGGCGCGCGGCGGGGCGATCCTGTTCTCGACGCACGCCATGGCGGTCGCCGAACGGCTCTGTGATCGTGTGGTGGTGGTCTCGCGCGGACGCACGGTGTTCGAAGGCGACATGGCGGCCGCGGCTGAACACGCCCCGCACGGCGTCTACGTCACCGTCGACGACGCGGCCGCGTTGCTGGAAGTGGTGTCGCGGCTGGAAGGTTCTGCTCAAGCCTTCTCGGGCCGCATCGGCCAGGCGATGCGCTGGCGCGTGCTCCTCCCCGAGCGCGTTCCTTACGTCACGCTCATGCGGGCGCTGGCAGAGCAGGAGCTGGCGGTCCACGGCTTTGAGCCGATCGCGGCCGATCTGGAGGGTGCGTTCTTCACCCTCACCCAGGAGAAGGCGGCCTGATGCGCCGGCTATGGCTCATCGCAGAGCGCGAGTTCCTCGCCTACGCCAGCACGGCGAGCTTCTGGCTGGCGTTGCTGACCGGCCCGGTGATCGTCGGCGTGGCGGCTCTGCTGCTCGGCGCGATGGCCCCTTCGGAGACCGCTCCGCGCCGCCTTGAGATACAGACGAATGACCCGGCGCTGAGCCAGGCCGCCTGGGCTTCGATCCGCGAGACCGCCAATCTCGAGGGTTGGTCGGTCGCGCCGGCTGACGGCGTGGGCGACAGCCAGTCGCAGATCCTGATCACCCGTCCTCAAGCCGACCGGCTGGACGTGACGTTCAAGGGGGCGCCGCTGTCGCCGACCGCGACCGCCTTTCTGCGCCGCGACCTCATGCTTGCCGCGACCTCCCAGCGCTTGGTCGAACGCGGCGTAGAACCGGCGGCGCTCGCCGAAGCGCGCGCCGTGGATGTCGCTTTCAACGTGCCGGCGCCGGCCCCGGCCCTCGACACAGATCCTGGGCGCGCCGGCCGGTTCGCGCTGATGATGCTTCTATGGGTCAACCTCGTGGGCGCGCTCGGCATGTTGATGCAGGCGATCGTCCGCGAGCGCGTGAACCGCGCCCTCGAAAGCCTGCTTTCCGCAGCCAGACCCACCGAAGTGGTCTTCGGCAAGCTGCTCGGCGTGGGCGCGGTGTCGATGGTGGTGATGGCAGGATGGGGCGCAGCCGCTGCGGCGGCCGGCGCGATCGTTGGCGGTCAGGGCGCGGGCGCGATGCTTTCTGCGCTGTTCCCGGTTCTTCAGAGCCCGTGGTCGCTGCTCCAGGCGGGTGTCGTCTTCGTACTGGCCTTCGTGATGTACGGTTCGGTGCTCCTGGGGCTGGGCGCGCGGGCGCGCGACGTCCCCAGCGCGCAAAACCTGGCGCGGCCGGTGTTCGGCGCGCTGCTGCTAGTGTTCTTCAGCGCTCTGGCGCAGTTGGGCGCTGCGGATGGGCGTCTCGACTGGCTCATCTGGGCGCCGCCCTTCACCCCTTTCATGCTGCTTCTTGCGCCGAGCGACGCCCTGGGGCCGCTTGATCGGCCTGCTGCGATCGCGCTGCTGGCGGTGTGCGCGGTCGCAGCGGCCGTGCTGGCGCCTCGCGGCCTGGCCCAGCCGGGCGCCGCATTCAAGCGACAGCGCGCCTAGTCTTTACGCAGAACCTGCCCGCTCGACAGCCAATCGCACGCCCTGGTTTGACCCCCGGGCGCCCTTGCTGGCTCGGCGACGGCGGCGAACACGGCGTCCCTCAGTGCAGCAACTCGCCTGTCAGGTGAAATGATGAAGTCGTCGTTTGCCGCGGCGCGACTTCAGCCCAAGTCGGCGAGACGTCGGTCTGCCGTCTCGTGTGGCTCAGCTGAACAGGGAAGCGCATCGACTGTGAGTATTCCCGCGATACGCGAAAATGCAAATGATGACCAAGTTCTCGTTGTGGCAAATCGGGTGCATTATAAAATAATTTAAATATTAATGACTCAACGCTGTCAAATACTTCGCCATTTACAACGAATTAAGTTCGTGTTTGTGGTCGTACCAATCACGGCTCGCCAGCGTTCGTGCGCGGCCGTTTTGCGGTGAAGATTGACGCGGGCAGACGATCTCCGCCCGACGCGCAGCCAAGCCGTTGCGCAACGAGCCTCCTGTAGGGAGGTTTTCGTGGCGCGCCTGATCAACAAAATCCCTCCGACCCGAAGTCATACTGAGTAATTGGATCAACCAGAGTCCGCCGTCTGGCCTATCGGCGCATGTATGGAAGGTGTCGTCGAATTCATGTCTCAGAATGAGACACTTTAATCATCAGGTGAGCGACCATCTATCGAACATTAAAGTGAAATTAAATTTTCATAGAAATCATGACGTTAACGATACATAAAGCTTTACATAATGTTAAAATTTTGTTCTTTGATAGCTAGGTTCGGGCGGACAGTGGGGGGCGACCCTGTGGCGAAGTCCTTACTCACATTCGCGGTTTCGACGGCGATTAAATCTAGACGTGTGAAAAGGAATTGATCCAATGAACAAGATTGTTGCGTTCCTTAAGGACGACTCCGGCGCTTCGGCCGCTGAGTACGCCCTCATCCTTGCGATCGTTGGTTCGGGCTTGGCGCTCGCCGCCACGACCCTCGGCAACTCGATCGGCACTGCGCTCGGCAAGGCCGGTAACGCGATCAACGCCGTCAACTACACTCCCGCCAGCTAATCGGCGAAGTCCATAAGGAGCTGTACATGACGATTATTGCTGACTTCATCAAAGACGAGTCCGGCGCTTCTGCGGCCGAGTACGCCTTGATCCTGGCGATCGTCGGCTCGGGTCTGGCGCTCGCCGCCACAACTCTGGGCAACTCGATCGGCGCTGCGCTTGGCAAGGCCGGCAACCAGATCGAAGCCGTGAACTACACACCCGCGAGTTGAGCGAACTGGAGAGTCGAGGGCGGCGGTCGGCCGTCATCGGCTCTCTCTCTCAAGGTGGATAGGCCGATGCTTGCAGTACGATTGATGTTTTGCGAGCGCGGCGCAGTAGCAGCGGAGTATGCGTTGATTATCGCGATTGTTGGAGCGGCCATAGCCGGATCATCAATCATGTT
>JAUYSA010000390.1 GCA_030696545.1 Hyphomonadaceae bacterium | reverse complement strand
AGCACGTAGAAGAAGCCGTTCTTCGGCGCCTGCATGATGACACGGCGCTTGCCTTCAGGATAGTTGAGGTCTGCGATCATGAGCGGCTGGGTAGCCGTGTAGTCCCATGTTTCGCCGGGCGTGGTCTGGTAGTGCCACTTGTACTTGCCGGTGTTCGGATCGAGCGCGACGATGGACGAGAGATAGAGGTTGTCGCCGCCGCCGGGGCTGCGGATTTTCTGGTTCCACGGCGTGCCGTTGCCGGTGCCGATATAGAGCGTGTCGAGCTCAGGGTCGTAGGCCATGCCGTCCCAGACAGTGCCGCCGCCGCCGAGCTTCCACCATTCGCCGTCCCACGTCTTGCGGGCTTCGGCGAGTTCGGGCTGCTCGAACGGGTCGGCCGGATTGCCGGGGACAGTGTACCAGCGCCACGCCTGTTCGCCGGTTTCGGCGTCATAGGCGGTGACATAGCCGCGCACGCGGTATTCGGCGCCGCCGTTTCCGATGACGACCTTGCCCTTCACGATGCGGGGGACGCCGGTGATGGTGTAGGGGAGGCTGGTATCGGTGGTCTGTTTCGACCAGACGACTTTTCCGGTCTTGCCATCGAGGGCGATCAGGCGGCCGTCGAGCGCGCCGAGATAGATCTTGCCATTCCACGCAGCGACGCCGCGATTGACTACGTCGCAGCAGGCGTCGTTGCCCTTGGCGCGATCGATGGCCGGGTCATAGGCCCAGAGCTGGGCGCCGGTCTTGATGTCGTAGGCTTTGACCATCGACCATGCGGTGGTGAGGTACATGACGCCATCGACGACGATGGGCGTCGATTCCTGACCGCGTTCGGTGTCGATGTCGGCGTACCAGGAGAGGCCGAGCTGAGAGACGTTGGTGTCGTTGATCTGCTCAAGCTTCGAGAAGCGGTCTTCGTGGTAGTTGAGGCCGGTGGAGAGCCATGAGCCGGGCTCATGGTCTGCGTTGATCAGGCGATCGGAGTTCACGGCGGCGGCGCCAACCTCGTTGGCCTTGGCTGTGCTCAGCGCGGGGGTGTTGTTGCAGGCGGCGAGCCCGAGGAGCAGGGCGGGCGCTGCGACCGCAAGCGACATCAGGTAAGCACGCATTGTGAACTCCCTCGGCTGGCCTGTGTCGGCCATGTTTTAGGCTGCCGGAGCGGTGGCGCGTGTTTCCCCCGACCTCGCCCGGCGGCGCCAACCTATGTGGCGGCGGCGGCTGCGGCAATACGGGCGGGTTTCCATGGGATGCGACTATTCGGCGGTTGCGCGCACAGGTTCGCGAGGCTTTCCGGCTAAAGGACGATCGCGCGTTCCTTCAGGGCGTCGAGGGCGGCTTCGGGGCTGTTGGTGTCGGCCATCAGCTGCAGGAAGCTTTCGGGCAGGAAGCCCCCTTCGATCATGTGGTCGACCAGTTTGAAGTAGGGCTGCCAGTAGTTGTTCTCGCTGAGGAACGCCATCGGCTTGCGGTGGAGGGAGAGCTTGGCCCAGCTCAGGGTCTCGACGGCTTCTTCCAGCGTGCCGATGCCGCCGGGGAGTACGATGAGGCCGTCGGCTTCGTCGAGCAGCGCCTGTTTACGCTGGTGCATGTTGTCGGTGTAGCGGTTCTCGATGCCGTCGAGCACGCCTTCGAGGTCGCGCAGGAAGTGGGGCATGACGCCGAGCACCTTGCCGCCAGCGTCGCGGGCGCTGGTGGCGACGGCGCCCATCAGGCCGACATCGCCGCCGCCATAGACGGTGCGCCAGCCGCGCGCGGCGATCGCCTTGCCCAGGCGGGTGGCGAGCTGGAGGTAGCCAGGGTCGGATCCGGGAGCGGAGCCGCAGTAAACCGTCACGGATTTGATTCCGGGCATTCTTCTTCTCTCTGTTTTCTGGCGGACATAGATGCGCCGGTTCGGCGACGAGGCAAAGACGTTCGCCTCAGCGGGTTACTCACAGCGCTGCTGACATGAGGGTGGCGGCAGGCAGAGGCGGGTAAAGCAAGGGAACTATGGCGTTTCCCCGGGGCCGCGCCTATTTACCGGAACATGGCCAATCATCACCACGCAGCTTCACCAACCGACGTCGATGCGATCGAGACCGGGGATGCGGGGCTTGGCGCGTCGCTGGTGCGGATTGGCAAGATCATGGCGCGGCCGCAGCTGAAGAAGTGGCGGCCGGTGATGGTGGTGGCGCTGGTGCTGACGCTGGCGAGCAAGGTGTTCGCGGTTTATGCGCCGGTGTTCTTCGGGGATGCGATCAACCGGATGACCGGGCCGGAAGCGGCTATGGCTGCGGTGGTCATGCTGCTGGTGTGGTGGACGGGGGCGCGGCTGTTGTCGAGCAACCTGCCGTATCTGCGCGATGCGCTGTTTGCGCCGGTCAGCCAGGATGCGCAGCGGCTGATCGCGGTTGAGGCTTATGGACATGCGCAGGGGCTGTCGCTGGCGTTTCACCAGACGCGGCGGACGGGCGCGCTGAACCGCGTGATTGATCGCGGGGTTGCGGCGCTGGATTATCTGATCCGCTTTCTGGCGTTCAACATCGGGCCGACGCTGATCGAGCTGGCGCTGGCGGCGTTTGTGCTGTCGACGCGATATAGCTGGATCGCGGCTGTGGTGGCTGTGGTGGTGGTGGCGCTGTACGCGGCGTTCACGGCGCTGCTGACCAACTGGCGGACGGAGCAGCGGCGGAAGCTGAACGCGGCGGATACGGAGCTGCGGGCGCTGGCAGTCGATAGTCTCACAAACTTCGAGACGGTGAAGGCGTTCGCTGCGGAGACGCGGGAAACCGATCGCTATGACCAGGCGATGCGGCTCTACAACAAGAACATGGTGGACGTTACGCGCTCGCTGGCGCTGCTGAATGCGGGGCAGGACATCATCATGGCGCTGGGCCTGACGGCTGTGGCGGCGATCACGGCGCTGGCGACGGTCAACGGTCAGGTGCAGGCGGGGGACATGGCGGCGGTTGTGCTGATCATGAGCAATCTTTACCGGCCGCTGTCGGTGCTGGGCTGGGCGTTCAGGGAGATCAAGCAGGGCGCGATTGATCTCGAGAAGCTGTATGGCCTTCTCAACATGAAGCCGGAAGTTTCCGATGCGCCGGATGCGAAGCCGCTTCAGGTGAAGGGCGGCGAGGTGCGTTTCGAGAATGTGTCGTTCACGCATGACGCGCGCTCGGCGGGCATTGATGGCGTGTCGTTCACAGTGCCGGCGGGGACGAAGCTGGCGGTGGTGGGGCCTTCGGGTTCGGGCAAGTCGACGCTGCTGAAGCTGCTTTTTCGCTTCTATGACACAAAGAGCGGGAGCGTGTTTGTTGATGGGCAGGATGTGCGCGGGCTGAAGCAGGAATCCTTACGCGACACGATCGGGCTGGTGCCGCAGGAAGTGGTGCTGTTCAACGCGTCGATGAAGGAGAACCTGCTGTATGGGCGGCCGGATGCGTCGGACGCTGATCTGCGCGAAGCGGCGCAGCGGGCGCAGCTGCTGGAGTTCATCGACAAGCTGCCGAAGGGCTGGGAGACGCGCGTGGGCGAGCGCGGTGTAAAGCTTTCCGGTGGCGAGCGGCAGCGCGTGGGGATTGCACGGGCGATCCTGAAGAACCCGGCGATCCTTGTCCTGGATGAAGCAACGAGTGCGCTGGATTCCGCGACGGAGCAGGAGGTTCAGGAGGCGCTGGACGAGGCCGCGAAAGGGCGCACGACCCTTATGGTGGCGCACAGGCTTTCAACGGTGGCGGGCGCGGATGAGATCATCGTGCTGAGCGAGGGCAAGATCGTGGAGCGCGGGACGCACCATGAGTTGCTGGATGCGGGCGGGCTGTATGCGGACCTGTGGAGCCGGCAGTCGCGTGCGCATGATCTGGCGGCTGAGGCGGCGGCAGCGAGCCGGGTGGCTTAGTCTTGCGGCATGTCAGGATGGCATGTCAGCTTCGGTTTGCAGGAGCGTGATGCATGCGCACTGATAATGAGGCTTGGGCGGGCGCGGGGGCACTCTGCGATGCGGGCGTCCTGCGTGCGGTCCGTCGCGCGGGATATCCGCCGCGCATGTGGAAAGAAGAAGTAGACCTTGAGCTGGATTTCGAAAGTCCGGCGGGCGTAGTGACTTTCCGCGTACGAACGGGTCCCAGAGGCGCCAGCGATGTGCGTGTGGAGCTCGGCGTCTCGCTGGAGCTATCTGCAGGGCATTTGCGGAAAGAAGACCCCGACCTTTTTGCCGAGATGCTTGCTTGCTGGTGCTTGACCGCAGAGCCGGATGCGCAGTGGGCGATTGGGTCCCGCCTCGCGCGGCCACAACGCCTAGAGATGACGAAGCCATATGTCGAGTCGGTCGGCTTTGCTTTCGATTGCGAACGAGACGGGGCGATCATCGGCAGGCTGATGCTGTTCGCGGAGGCAGACGTATTGTTTGCCGTGCGTGACGATCATGCTGAAGTTGCGAAGTACGGACTGCAGACTGCGTGACGCGGGTGAATGATCTGCGGCGGAGGCTGCAGGTGCGAGCCGGGTGGCTTAGGTTGGCGTTGTGCGTGTCAGCCCCCTCCGTCTCGGCGCGAGGACGCGCCGAGCCACCTCCCCCAGTCCTTCGGACTGAGGGAGGCAATCTGGACGCCGAGCCGACAACGGTGTGTTGCCTCCACCAGTCGAAGACTGGGGGAGGTGGATCGATGCGAAGCATCGAGACGGAGGGGGCTCTCAGTTCTTGGCGGGCGTCAGGTTGAACGCGGACGGGCCTACGCCGGATTCCTGATAGACTGCTTCTTCCTTGCCATAGCCATAGTGGGGGACGTTGCCGGGGACGAGGAAGTAGCTGCCTTCCGGGTACATCTTGCACGCCTCTGGATCGAAGGTTTCGCCGAAGCCGTAGCAGAGATTGCCATCGACGACTGTGATGACGCGCGGATCGGGATGGATGTGGGGCAGGATTTTGCCGCCCTTGGTGATGTGGACGCGGATCGTGTAGGGCGCGGCTGTTGTTGTGCTGCCGTCCAGCGTGGCGGCGAAGGCGCCTGTGGCTGTGGCGGCGGACATGGGAGCGAAGGTTGCGTTGCCGGTCCACGCGCTGCTGGCGGCGGGCTTCTGGGCGCAGCCGGCGGCGGCGAGAAGTGCGGCTAGTGCGAATGTGGCGCGGTGCATGGCGATCCCCCGATGATTTGAGCGACCCTATCGCGTGTTTTGCGCCCTGTCAGTTCTGCTCGATCATCTGAGTAGGTCTTCTCACGCATCAGTTGGGGCTGGTTTGAATGTTCCGGCTTGTAAGACGTGCTGGCGGGCCGCACATCTTGGGCCTGCTACACGAAGGATATGCCCGCATGACCGATACGCCCGCTTATATCCCGCCGAAGGTGTGGACATGGAACAAGGAGAATGGCGGGCGGTTCGCCAACATCAACCGGCCGATCGCCGGGCCGACGCATGACAAGGAGTTGCCTGTCGGGAAGCATCCGATCCAGCTTCATTCGACGGGTACGCCGAACGGCGTGAAAGTGACTGTGATGCTCGAGGAGCTGCTGGCGCTGGGCCATGCGGGCGCCGAGTACGATGCGTGGCTGATCAATATCAACAAGGGCGATCAGTTTTCGAGCGGGTATGTGGCGATCAACCCGAACTCGAAGATTCCCGTGATGCTGGATCGCGGCGAGCCGAAGCCAGTGCGCGTGTTCGAATCGGGATCGATCCTGCTTTACCTGGCCGAGAAGTTTGATGCGTTCCTGCCGAAGGACCGTGCGGCTCGGACGGAGACGCTGAACTGGCTGTTCTGGCAGATGGGCGCCGCGCCGTTTCTGGGCGGAGGCTTCGGGCACTTCTATGCGTATGCGCCGGAGAAGTGGGAGTATCCGATCGATCGCTATGCGATGGAAGTGAAGCGGCAGCTGGATGTGCTCGACCGGCGGCTGGCGGAGACGGAGTATCTGGCGGGCGATGACTATACGATCGCGGATATGTCTGTGTGGCCCTGGTATGGGGCGATGGTGAAAGGCGTTCTGTACGAAGCTGGCGAGTTTCTCGCGGTGCATGAATACAAAAATGTCCTTCGGTGGACTGACACGATCGCCAAGCGGCCAGCGGTCAAGCGCGGGCGCATGGTGAACCGGACTTGGGGCGATCTGGCGAGCCAGCTGCATGAGCGGCATGATGCGAGCGATTTCGAGCTGATGAATCAGGACAAGGTCAAGCCGGCGACGTGAGCCACGGAGTTGACGTGATCGCGCAATAGGTGCGACCCCAGAGCAACGCTTCGGGGGACGCATGCGGTCTTTCCTGTTCACTGTCGGGTTCTGGTGGATCTCGATTCTCTATGTGCTGATGGCCGCACTTCTGGCGCTGACGCCGGGGCGCGCCGGCGTACGCTGGGCTGTGCAGCGGTATTCAAAGCGCATGGTGCAGCTGATGAAGCTGTGCGGGATCAAGCCGGAGGTGCGGGGGCGCGAGCGGTTGCCGCCGGCGCCGTTCATCCTGGCGCCGAAGCATTCGAGCTATGGCGACGGCTTCCTGATGTACGTGCAGTTCGATGAACTGGCGTTTGTGACGGGCGATCATCTGGAGCGGTTTCCGCTGGTGCCGAAAGTGCTGGAGAAGCTGGGCGCGATCGTGATCGACAATTGCGGCGGGCCGGAAGCGCGCAAGGATCTGGCGGCGAGCTTTGCAAAGGCGGCCGAGGACAAGCGGATCGTGCTGATCTATCCCGAGGGGCATCTCACCAAGGTGGGCGAGCACAAGCGCTTTCGTGCGGGCGTGTGGCACATGCAGGAAGCTGCCCAATGGCCGGTGGTGCCGGTGGCGACGAGCCTTGGCCTGCGCTGGCAGCAGCAGGATTATGCCAAGTATCCGGGGCCGGCGGTCATCGAGTTTCTCGATCCGATTCCGCCGGGGCTGGGGAAGGACGAGTTCCTTGAGCAGCTCGGCAGCGCGATCCGCAGCAATACGGATCGGTTGATCGCGGAGGGGCGCGAGTGGGACAGGGCGAACGGGATTGTGCGGGCGCGGGAAAAGGTATCAGCGGACGCAAAGCCTGATACGGTTTCGTAGATTTCTGACCCGAGGAGATTGATATGGCCCGCAAACCTCAGCGTGACGTTGAAAAGAGCTACACGCGCGCCCAGTTCGTAGCGAAGCTGCGGCGGTTTGCGGACAGCGTGGAGCAGGGCGAGGCGTTCGTGATCCAGATTGCTGGCGAACGCATCCACGTGCCCGCGCGCGCCGTATTCAATATCGAGCATGAGCGCGGCAGCGACGGCGAAGAGATCGAGTTTCAGATGAAGTGGAAAGCAGAGTCATGACCACCGCGCACGATTTCTCATTTACGTCGATCAAGGGCGAGCCACTGCCGCTGAGACAGTTCAGTGGGCATCCGGTGCTGATCGTGAATGTGGCCTCGAAGTGCGGGCTGACGCCGCAATATGAGGGGCTGGTGTCGCTGTATCGCGATCTGAAGAACAAGGGCCTGGTCGTGCTCGGCGTGCCGTCAAATCAGTTCATGGGGCAGGAGCCGGGGACGAATGAAGAGATCGAGACATTCTGCTCGATGACGTTCGGCGTGGATTTTCCGCTGACGGCGAAGACGGATGTGAAGAGCGAAAGTGCGCATCCATTTTATCAGTGGATCAAGGGCGAGCTTGGGCAGCCGGCGGAGCCGGTGTGGAACTTCCACAAGCTGCTGATCGGCAAGGACGGCAAAGCCTTGCAGGCGTTCGCGCCGACGATTGTGCCGGAAGCGCCCGAGATCAGGGCTGCGATCGACGGAGCCCTGTGAGTATGACGACGGCTTATGATTTCGCGTTCACGGGCATTGATGGATCCCCTCTGCCGCTGAAGAAGTTCGAGGGGCAGGCGCTGCTTGTCGTGAACGTGGCGTCGAAGTGCGGGTTCACGCCGCAATACACGGGGCTGCAGCACATACAGACCGAGTATCATGATCGCGGCTTCACTGTGATCGGCGTGCCGTGCAACCAGTTCCTGTGGCAGGAACCGGCAAAGGAAACCGAGATCGCCGCGTTCTGCGCGGTGACGTATGCGGTGACTTTTCCGATGACGGAGAAGACAGCCGTGAAAGGCAGCCACGCGCATCCGTTCTACAAGTGGATGCGTGAGCGGCTGGGGCGTGCAGCACATCCGGCGTGGAATTTCCACAAGCTGCTGGTCAACAAGGCGGGCGAGCCGGTGGGGGCTTTCAAGTCGAAGGTGGAGCCGGAAAGCCGGGAAATGCGGGCGGCGATCGAGGCTGCACTATCGTAAACTGCAAATTAGATGCGGTCGTTGCGTAAACTCAACAATCGGCTGCTGCGCGTGTTTTCGGATGAAGTTTTCCGCCCAAAGTCTTCTCCGAATTCCAATTTTCCCGAAACGGCGCTCGCTTAGCACAAGTATTGACCTCTTAATGGATTGAGGCGCCAAAA
>JAUYSA010000442.1 GCA_030696545.1 Hyphomonadaceae bacterium | reverse complement strand
CAGCGACCACACCACATCCTGCGAGCGCAGCTTGTCCGCCAGATCAAGCGAGTGGGTCCAAGGCACATCGCTATCGAGCCCGCCCTGCAGAATGCGCACGGGCAGATCGAGCGCGATCTCGCCATCCATGACATTCCACTGCTCGCCCTCCTGGATCAGCTCGCGCGTGATGAGATAGCCGGCGGCGTCATACGGAGACGGCCGCGTCCACGAGCCATCCTCAAGGATCTGCCGCTTCTGGCTGTCGTCGAACGACGCCCACATCAGCTTGCCCGTGAAATCCGGCGCAGGCGCCAGCAACACCAGCGCCTTCACCCGCTCGGGCCGCGCCAGCGCCGCAAGCAGCGCCATCCAGCCGCCCATCGACGAACCAACGACAACGAGTGGCCCCTCGGTCAGCTCATCCACCACGGCCAGCGCATCCGACCGCCAGCGCCCGATCGTACCGTCCTCGAACCGTCCACCGCTTTCGCCATGGCCGAGATAATCGAACCGCACAAACGACCGTCCAGCCGCAGCGGCGCTGGCATGAAGCGTCGTCGCCTTCTCGCCCAGCATGTCGGAATGGAAACCACCCATCCACACGATGCCGGCCTTGCCCGCCTGCCCCCGCGACCGCCGAAAAGCGATTCGTACGCCCTGATGGTCCAGATATTCCGCTACGTCGTTCACCATTCCCCGCTTTTGATCGGTTTGCGCCGGGCTGAAAAGCGACTATCGGTCTCCCGGCGCAGAAAACCGGGAGAAACAACGCCTTGCCTCTGTCGGGGAGGACAATCCTGCAGGTCATCCCCCACCTCTCGGCGGGCGGAGCCGAGCGCACGACCATCGAGGTGGCCGAAGCGTTGAAGGCAGCGGGCGCCAAGGCGTTGGTCGCAACCGTGGGCGGAAGGCTCGAAGGCGAACTGACTCGCGCCGGCGCCGAGATAATCCGGATCGATGGCCTTGCGACCAAGAACCCGATCCACATCTACAGCAACGCGTCGGTGCTTTCGAAGATCATCGCCAGACGCAATGTCGATCTCATCCACGCCCGCTCGCGCGCACCGGCATGGAGCGCTCTCTGGGCTGCCCGCCGGATGAAGCGGCCGTTCGTGACAACCTATCATGGCGTTTACAACGCGAGGAGCGCGCCGAAGCGGCTCTACAATTCGGTCATGGCGCGTGGCGATATCGTCATAGCGAACTCGGAATTCACGGCCGCTCACGTCAGGAAAGAACACCCGCAGGCGGCGGACCGGATCGTGACAATCCCCCGTGGCGTCGATATCGGGAAGTTCTCGCCAGACGCCATCCTGCCTGCCCGCCGGACCGCGCTTCAGAAAGCCTGGCAACTGCCTGCGGAAAACGCCGGAGCCATCATACTTCTGCCGGCCCGTATGACGGGATGGAAAGGTCATCGCGAAGCCATCGCCGCCGCCGCCCGGCTGAAAAGCGCCAAGGATCAACCCTGGCGCATGATTTTCGCAGGAGATCATCAGGGCCGCGACGGCTATTTGCAGGAACTCGCGCAGCTGATCTCACAGCACGGACTTGACGACAGGATCGCCATCGTAGGGCATTGTGACGACATGCCAGCCGCCTTTGCCCTCGCGGATATCGTCATCGCCCCGTCCAACGAGCCGGAGGCGTTTGGACGCGTTGCGGCCGAAGCCGGCACCCTGGGCGTGCCCGTCATCGGCTCCAGCATCGGAGCGCAGGGAGAGATCATTGTCGATGGCGAAACGGGTTTTGTCGTTCCGCCGATGAACCCGGTCGCGCTCGCTGACGCCATGGGCGACCTGCTGGCCCGCGGCCGGGAAGGCCGGAAACTGATGGGAGATGCAGCCCAGATCCGTATCCGGCAAAAGTTCACCACGGCAGCGCTTCAGCAAGCGACGCTGGCAGTCTATGACAGGCTGATGGGTCGGCCTTCATGACGAGTTCAACGTACACACCACCTGCCAATCCCGGCGACACGCTTCGGCGCGTGCTGGTGATCAAGCTGGGAGCCATGGGCGATTTCATGCAGGCGCTTGGCGCCATGCGTGTTGTCCGCGCAACGCATCCGTCGGCGCGCATCACGCTGCTGACGACGGAGCCCTACGAGGCCTTCGCCAAAGCCTGCCCCTATTTCGATATCGTCGAAGCCGACGGCCGCCCGAAAGACCTCAAGGGCAAGGCAGACCTCATCCGCCGCCTTCGCTCCGCCGGCTACGACATGGTTTATGACTTCCAGAACAACGACCGCACCGCGCAGTATTTCGTCGGCCTGTCCGGCAAGAAGCCGCTCTGGTCGGGCGCCGCCAAGGGCGCCTCGCACCAGCACATGAACGACAACCGTGGCGAGATGCACAATTTCGACCGGCTGGCCGAACAGCTGATCCACGCCGGCCTTGGGCCCAAGCCGCCGGGCGACCCGACCGGCTGGATCATCGGGCAGGAGGTGTCGCCCAGCCTCGACTGGATCCGCGCCGCTTTCCGCGACCCGCCGCGATTCCAGCCGGAATTCTTCAGCCTGCATGGGCCCTACATGCTGCTGATCCCCGGCTCCTCGGCCGACCACCCCGAAAAGCGCTGGCCGGTGGACCGTTTCGCCAAGATCGCCAGCTGGGTCGCCGATGCGGGCATCACCCCCGTAGTCATTGGCACGAAGGCCGAGGGCGATATCGGGGCGCAGATCCTGAAACTTGAGCCGCGGGCCAAGAACATCGTCGGCCGGACCGACCTGTTCCAGCTTGCAACCCTCGCTGAACGCGCCGTTTTCGCGCTCGGCGGGGAGACCGGGCCGATGCACCTCGCCGCCGCCGCCCGCACCCCGGGCGTTTGCCAGTTCGCGCAGGAATGGAACGAAGACCTGGCGCGGGAACTCCAGAGTGTCTGGAACCCCAAGACCCGGCTTGGCCGGGCGGCCCCGCGTGGCGGCCCGATGATGGTGCTCCACGCCGCCGCGCTGGAGGCCCTGAGCGTTGACGATGTTAAGCGGGCAGCCATTGGATTGGGCGTGTTGCCACCCAACATAGCCCCTCCGGCCCCGGTCCAGCCCCCCGTCGCGGAGGCCCTGTCCGAACCGGAACAACCAGCCGAATCGAGCCCGGAAGTGACCGAAGGCTCCAATTCTTGAACATTTCCACGAGTTCGGGCATAAGTCCCGACTTGTAAGCCACCAGGGAGAACGACCATCGCGCAGCGTCCGCAGCAGGCCCAATCGCCGAAGAAGGAAGGCCCGCAGATCAACGAGGATATCCGCGCACCGCGCGTCCTGTTGATCGACGAAAAAGGCGAGAAGCAAGGCGAGATGCCGCTTGAGGCCGCTCTCGAGGCCGCGAAGGAAGTCAGCCTCGACCTCGTCATGGTCGCTCCCGACAACGATCCGCCGGTCGTGAAGATCGCTGACTACGGCAAGCAGCGCTTTGCCGAGCAGAAGAAAAAAGCCGAAGCGCGGAAGAAGCAGAAGTCGGCTGACCTCAAAGAGATCAAGCTTCGTCCGAATATCGACAAGCACGATTACGAAGTGAAGGGTCGTTCGATCCGCCGCTTCTTCGAGGAAGGCGACAAGGTGAAGATCACCATGCGCTTCCGCGGCCGCGAAATGGCCCACCAGCATCTCGGCATGGAGTTGCTGACCAAGGTGAAGGCCGAATTCGCTGACGTGGCGAAGGTCGAGTCCGAACCGAGGCTCGAAGGCCGTCAGATGGTGATGGTGCTCTCGCCGCGCTAAGCGGCGAAGCACTGTTCCAGCACTCAATCCGTCAGGGAGACGCGCGATGACCAAGGCCTTCTTCGCCGGTATCGCTGCGATCTTCCTGACTGCTGGCTGCGACAACGCCTCGAAGCCTGCTCCAGAGCCCGTCGCGGAAACAACGCCCGCGCCCACGCTTCCCGATGATCTCACCTTCGAAGACGCCGTGGCGAACTTTGACGCCACGACGCAGCACCTTGTCTGGGTGCTTCCGCCCGGCATCGCCGCCAAGGGACCGTTCGGCGCGCAGGTCATCGTCAAGGCAGACGGCGCAACGGAAATGGACACCACGATTCCGCTCAACGCCGAAAAGCCCGCTGCCGGATCCCGCCCGGAATATCCGGTTGGCGCCGAAGTGCTCCGCCTGTCGACCGACGCGTCTTACCCGCAGCGCCTCGAAGAAATTCGCGGCGTGATGGACGGCATCACGTCAAGGCTTGGCCCCGGCCATGGCGAACTCATCATCACCACCGATTTCAAGACCGAGATTGGCGACAGTTTTCGGCAGGAATACTGCGTCGACGGCAAGCTGCCGCCGATCGCTATCTACCTTGAACAAGGCGCGCCATCGACGCTGCGGAAACTGCCCATCGCTGGAGGCGAAAGCATCCTCCGGGCGACGATACTGGCCGGTTGCGCAGTCCCGCGAGCTGCTCCCTGACCAAGCCTTCACTTGAAGGCGGCGGCGCACGGCCTACTCTCCTCGGCATGAAAAACACATTCGTTGCACTTGTCGCCGGGATCGCGCTGATGGCGTGCTCCCCCTCGACCGAGCCCACACCCGTAGCCCCCGTCGAGCCGGCCATCGCCGCGCCGTCCATGCCGGATCAGACGCCGCCGACGACACCGCCGGCAACCGATCCGGCGCTGGCCGACACCTGCAACATGGCGCAGTACGCCTCGTTGATCGGCAAGCCCGCGACGGATGCCGGCGTGCCGCCCGCCAGCGCAAGCGTGCGCATCATCAAGCCGGGCGATCAGGTGACGATGGATTTCTCGCCGACGCGCCTCAACGTCGACCTGGATACGGCTGGCGTCATCATCGCCCTTCGCTGCGGCTGATCCCGCTTTTTTTTGTGTGTGTGCCTGAACGCCCGCGGCCACTTGCCCCGCGGGCGTTTCTCTTCAAGGTGACGCCCACTCAAGGTGACGCAATGAAACATGCCCTCGTTCTTCTCGCCTTCGCCGCGATGACTGCCTGCACCACGACGCCCGCATCGACATCGTCCAAAGCGCCGGAAACAAGCGAGCCTGCGGTGATGCCGCCGGAGCAGGCGGATGCCTGCAAGGCGAAGTCCTATCAGGGGCTCATCGGCAAACCCGCGACCGATCCCGGCGTGCCGCCCTCCGGCCGGCTGGTGCGCCACATCCGCCCCGACTCGATCGTGACGATGGACTATGTGTTCGCTCGCCTGAACGTCGAGATCGACACAAACGGCGTCATCACCGGCGTTCGCTGCGGCTAGCGTCGACCACCTGTTTGCCCGCGTGAAAGGACTGCGATAAGCGGTCAGGCTCACGCGGAGGGCGGTCGTAGCAGCATGGGGAATCGCAGGTGACGCGGCAGTTCCTCGTCTTCGCTGACAAGATGTTCGCCCCGTCCGAGGGCTTCATCCAGAATTCGTATAAATCGTTTGATCAGCTGCAGCCCGTATTCATCGGCAGCGAGCAGCGCAGCGCCTCGCCAGCGGGAACCAAAGCGATAACGCTCGCTACCCTCCACGGCATTCTGGGCGAGACAGGCTTCAAGCAATTCGGTCTGGTGTCGGACAAGCTCAAGGCGCGGCTTGCTGAAGAGAAGCCCGTCCTGATCCATGCGCATTTCGGAAAGTCAGGCGCCTACGCGCTGCCTCTCGCGCGCGCGATGGGCCTGCCGCTGGTCGTGACCTATCATGGCGGTGACGCCACTAAGACGGCCAACACAAAGAACAGCGTAACGCGCGTCTATAATCGCAGACGCGAGGCGCTGTGGCGCGAAGCGGCGCTGATCCTGCCGGTGTCGGAGTTCATCAAGGGCGAGCTGGCGGCGGCCGGATGCCCGACAGACAAGATGACCGTGCATTACAACGGCGCCGACGCTGCCCGCTTCAGTCCGGGCGAAAAGAGCAAGCTGATCCTGTTCGCAGGACGATGGGTCGAGAAGAAGGGCATCAATACGCTGGTCGATGCTCTGACCCTGCTGGGAAACAAGCTGAACGGCTGGCGTGTGCGGCTGGTGGGCGACGGGCCGCTCAAAGCGGCGCTGGCTGTAAAGCTTCAGTCTTCAGGCGTCACGATCGAACTACTCGGATGGATTCCCGCGACCGAAATGCCGCGCCACTTTGCCGAAGCAGCAATCGCCTGTGTCCCTTCCCGCCGCGCCGCAACGGGCGATGCCGAAGGACTACCCACAGTATGCGTCGAAGCGATGCTGTCCGGCTGCGCCATTGCGGCGACGCGGCACGCCGGCATCCCTGAATGCGTGAAGGACGGCGTGACCGGCCTGCTCGTTGGGGAGGGCGATAGCGCTGCACTGGCGCAAAAACTGGAGCAGCTGACCCGAGATATGGCGGCCACGCTTGCCATGGGCGCCGCCGGACGCGAGCTGGCGTTCCAGGATTTCAACCTGGATCGCCAGTCCGCGAAGCTGCAGGATCATCTGCTCCGTATAGCCGCGACCGCTAGGTAGCCCGGCGTACCAGCGACAGCAGCACGAGCACGATGATCGCGCCGACCATGGCGTAGAGAATGCTCGTCACAAGCGCGTTGCCGACCGAGAAGCTGAGCCCAAGTTGCGGCAGCAGCCAGGACGACAGCAGCGCACCAAGAATGCCGATCACGATGTTTCCGATGATGCCGAAACCGGCGCCTTTCACGATCAGGCCTGCGAGCCAGCCGCCAATACCGCCAATGATCAGCGCGATAATAATGCCTTCGAGTGTCATGGATCGTTTCCTTGAGGGCGGATTTGCCCGTATGCGGAGGGCGCCTTGACCTAGCGGAAGCCTAATCGGGCTTGCTGATGGTCATGCGGCATACTGCCGGCCCCGGCTTATCAATGGGCAAGTTGCATACGGGTTCCATCCCGATGATGGCCCAAACGCCTTGCCTTTTCGGCTTTCCCGGGTATAAACCCCGCCTTCCACAGGACCGGACAGGCTAATGGCATGCCTCCCGGGACTTTTTCAGGCGTCGCGCCGTTGAATCCTAACGGATTTTTCGGGTCGGACTGTCGCCCACAGGAGACCGAAATGCCGAAGATGAAGACCAAACAGGCCGCTGCAAAGCGGTTCACCATGACCGCGTCCGGCAAGCTCAAGCGTGGCGTTGCCGGCAAGCGTCACCGACTGATCAGCCACAACTCGAAGTACATCCGCACCAACCGCGGCACTGTCGTGGTTTCCGAAGCGGATACGCCTCGCGTGAAGAAGCAGTTTCTGCCCTACGGCGTGAAATAGCTTTTCTCCTTCGCGCTCTCGCGCACCCCCTGATCAGATAACGGAGTTTCCCTATGCCCCGCGCACGCGGCCGAGTTCAGGCCCACGCCCGTCACCGCAAGGTCATCAAAGCCGCCAAAGGCTTTTACGGCCGTCGCAAGAATACCTTCCGCACAGCCCAGGCCGCCGTCGTCAAAGCCGGCGTCAACGCCTACAAGGGCCGCAAGCAGAAGAAGCGCAATTTCCGCTCGCTCTGGATCCAGCGCATCAACGCCGCTGTCCGCACGGTCGACGACAAGCTGACATACTCGCGCTTCATCGACGGCCTCACCAAGGCTGGCCTCGGCGTCGACCGCAAGGTCATGGCCGATCTCGCCATGCATGAGCCGGCCGCGTTTAACGTCCTGGTGGAGAAGGCCCGGGCGGCGCTGGCGGCTTAGTAGGGTCGGATCGTCCCGCGAAAGCGGGGCGTAAATCCGTCCCTCACTAAAAGTCCAACGGCACTTATCTCCGTAGCCTTTCTCCGCTAGTTCCGAGCCGCTACGCGCGGGGCGGACTATGGCCCCGTGCGACCCATCAAACGCATGAGGCCATCATGGCGATCGACCAACAGGTCAGCAGCATCGAGGCGGAAGCATCCTCCGCCATCGCGGCTGCATCCGATGAGGCAGCTCTCGAAGCCATCCGCGTGGCGGAGCTTGGCAAGAAGGGCCGCCTCTCGCTGCTGATGCGCGAACTTGGCGGCATGACGCCGGAACAGCGCCAGTCAGCCGGCCCCGCCCTCAATGGCCTCAAGGATCGCCTCACCGCCGCGATCAATGCGCGCAAGGCTGACCTCGAACTCGCCGCGCTCAACAAGCGCCTCGAGACAGAGCGCGAAGACCTGTCCCTGCCCCCTCGCTACGAGCCGATCGGCGCGTTGCACCCGGTCATGCAGGTTTTCGAGGAACTCGCAGCAATCTTCGCCGACATGGGCTTCGCGGTCGCCGAAGGTCCGGACATCGAGGACGACTTCCACAACTTCACCGCGCTCAACTTCCCTGCCGGCCACCCGGCGCGTGAGATGCACGACACCTTCTTCATGAAGCCCGCCGCCGATGGCAGCCGCAAACTCCTGCGCACGCACACCTCGCCGATCCAGGTGCGCGCGATGCTCTCGTCGAAACCGCCGATCCGCGTGATCGCGCCGGGCCGCGTCTATCGGAAAGACTGGGACGCAACGCACACACCCATGTTCCACCAGATCGAAGGTCTCGTGATCGACGACAAGGTGCATATGGGCCACCTGAAGTCGTGCCTCACCGAAGCCTTCTCGCGCTTCTTCGAAGTGCCCACCACCGAGTCGCGCTTCCGCCCGCACTTCTTCCCGTTCACCGAACCCTCCGCCGAGATGGACATCCGCTGCGACCGCTCGGGCGCCGAGATCAAGGTCGGCGAAGGCAATGACTGGCTCGAAATCCTCGGCTGCGGAATGGTGCATCCCAACGTGCTCCGCTCCTGCAACATCGACCCCGAGCAATACCAGGGCTTCGCCTTCGGCCTCGGCGTCGATCGCCTCGCCATGCTGAAATACGGAATGCCCGACCTCCGCCCGTACTTCGAAGCGGACGTCGAATGGATCAAACACTACGGCTTCAAGCCGTGGCTGCTGCCGACTGTCACTGGAGGCCTCTCGTGAAATTCACACTCCCCTGGCTGAAGGACTATCTCGACACCAACGCGGACCTTCCCGCGATCCTCGAAGCCATGACGCAAGCTGGCCTCGAGGTCGAAGACGCGCACGACCCACGTGATGCTCTGAAGCAATTCACCGTCTGCCGCATTGTCTCCGCCGCGCAGCACCCGAACGCCGACAAGCTTCAGGTCTGCCAGGTCGAGACCGTCGATGGCATGAAGGAAATCGTCTGCGGCGGCCTCAACGCCCGCCCCGGCCTCGTCACCGCTTACGCGCCCATCGGCGCCTTCATCCCCGGCTCCGGCATCACGCTGGTTCCCAAGCCTGTGCGCGGCGTCGTCTCCAACGGCATGCTCTGCTCCGGCGGCGAGATGCAGACGGACGAGGATCCCTTCCGCCTGCGCATCGCCCGCTTCGACGACTGGAAGTTCCGCGCCGAAGCCCTCGGCCTCTCGGAAGAGCAAGCCATCGCAGACGGCGGCATCATCGAACTGCCCGATACGCTGAAAGTCGGCTCGCCCGTGGCGGATGCACTCGCCCTCGACACCGAAATCGACTTCGAAGTGACGCCCAACCGCCCCGATTGGCTCGGCGTGGTCGGCATCGCGCGCGATCTGGGCGCCAAAGGCGTGGGCAAGTTCACTGCGCCGGAGGTGAAACCCGTCCCTGGCAAATTCAAATCACCTGTCACTGTGCGCATCGAGGACGAGACCGCCTGCCCCGTCTTCGCAGGCCGCCTGATCCGTGGCGTGAAGAACGGCCCATCGCCGGAATGGATGCAGAAGCGGCTCAAGGCCATCGGCATCAATCCGAAGAACATGCTGATCGACGTCACTAACTATATCTCGTTCGACCGTTGCCGCCCCCTTCACGTCTATGACGCGAAGAAACTCACCGGCAACATCGTCGCGCGCCTTGGCACGGAGGAGGACTCCTTCGTCGCGCTCGACGGCAAGACATATTCGAACCTCGTCGAGATGTGCGTCATCGCGGACGATAGCGGCGCCATCGGCATTGGCGGCGTCATGGGCGGCGAGAGCACGGGTTGCTCGATCGACACCGTCGATGTCTTCATTGAGAGCGCCTATTTCGACGCCAACCGTACGGCCCGCACTGGCCGCTCCACCGGCATCATCTCCGACGCGCGCTTCCGCAACGAGCGCGGAATTGATCCGCACTCCTGCGTTGACGGCATTGAACTCGCCACCAAGCTGATCCTTGAAACCTGCGGCGGCGAGCCGTCCGAAGTCATCGTTGCCGGCAAGGTTCCCGATGGCCCCGCTCCCGTCGCGTTCAAGCCCCGCGACATGAAGCGCCTCACCGGCCTCGATATGCCGGCAAAACGCATGGAGCAGATCCTGCGCTCGCTCGGCTTCGAGCCCGTGGTGCCGCCCAAGGCGCAGCACGACGCCCAGACGATCTGGGCCACCAAAGTCCCGTCCTGGCGTCCTGACGTCGAAGGCTCCGCCGATATCGTCGAGGAGCTGATCCGCATCGAAGGTTACGACAAGCTACCGAACGAGCCCCTCCCTGCGCCGGAAGGCCCGGTGCGCGTGGTGGTGACGCCGTTGCAGAATCGCGTGCGCACCGCGCGCCGCGTTCTTGCCGGCCGCGGCTTCCTCGAAACCGTAACGTGGAGCTTCATGTTCCACGACACCGCCGCCCTGATGATCGGCGGCGCAAACAACCTGCAGGCGGCGCTGACGGTCGACAATCCGATCGCGTCAGACCTCGACTACATGCGCCCGTCCATGCTCGCGAACCTTGCCGAAGCCGCGCAGCGCAATGCCGATCACGGCGCGGACGATGTGCGCCTGTTCGAGGCGGGTCCGGTCTATCCGGGCGACAAGCCAGCGGACCAGCGCCAGATGGTGGCCGCTGTCGTCAAAGCGTCGAAGGCGCGCGACTGGCAAGGCGCGCTCGCGCCCTACAACGCATTCTCGGCAAAGGCAGACCTGTTCGCCATTCTCACCGCGCTCGATCAAGCGCCAGACCGCTTCCAGGTCGGCGCACCGGAAGGCGCACACTGGCATCCGGGACGCTCCGGCACGCTGCGCCTGGGCCCGAAGCAGATCGTCGCCTCTTTCGGCGAACTGCACCCGGCTTTCCTGAAAGCGCTGCGTGTCGATGGCCCGGTGCTGGCGATCGAACTGGGTCTCGACGCCCTGCCTGCCGCCAAGACCAAGGGCGGCAAGACGCGCCCCGTGCTCGACAAGGCAGACCAGACGCCTGTGAAGCGCGACTTCGCTTTCGTGGTCGAGGAAAAAGTGCCCGCAGCCGACATCACGCGAATAGCAATGAAAGCTGATCCGAAGCTGATCACCAGCGCGCGAGTGTTCGACGTCTATCGCGGCGCGAATGTCGGCGAAGGCAAGAAGTCCGTTGCCATCGAAGTGACGCTGCAACCACGCGGCGCAGCGATGACGGACGAGCAGATCGAAGCCACCTCGTCCGCGATCATTAAGTCCGTCGCGAAGGCAACTGGCGCCACGCTCCGCGGCTAAAGAAAAAGGCCGCCTCCAGCGAAGGAGGCGGCCTTTGTTCTATCCGAACTGCAGCTATTAAGCCGCCAGCTCCTGCTTCACTCGCTCAGCCAGCTGCTTCAGCGTGAACGGCTTCGGCAGGAACGAGATCGCGCGATCGTCTTCCAGTGTCT
Source organism: Hyphomonadaceae bacterium (assembly GCA_030696545.1). Lineage (GTDB taxonomy): Bacteria > Pseudomonadota > Alphaproteobacteria > Caulobacterales > Hyphomonadaceae > UBA7672. The sequence continues at coordinate 8,463 of JAUYSA010000442.1, read as the reverse complement.
TCGCCAGATCCCGCTCGGCATAACCAGAGATGAACATGACGCGCGTATTGGTGAGCCATGGCCGCGCTTCCCTGAGCAGCGCAGGACCGTCCATGCCCGGCATCACCACGTCCGAGATGAGCAGGTCGATCGTGCCGGAATGCTCCTTGATGATCTCGAGCGCCTTCTCGCCATCGCTTGCTTCGATGACCTGATAGCCGCACGAGGCCAGCAGCTGGGCGGCGATGCCGCGCACACCGTCTTCGTCCTCGACCAGCAGGATGCTGCCACGACCGGCGAGGTCGCCACTCTTCGGCGCAGGAGCAGGCGCCGGAACGGGCGCCTCGGCGGAGATTTCGCCGGGCACCTGCGCTTCTTCAGTCCAGGCCGGCAGGAAGATCTTGAACGTCGTGCCGCGGCCAACCTTCGAGACCGGATAGATGTAGCCGTTCGACTGCTTGACGATGCCATAGACAGTCGCGAGGCCAAGGCCCGTGCCCTTGCCCGGGTCCTTCGTTGTATAGAAAGGCTGGAAGATCTTCTCCATGATCTCCGGCGGGATGCCCGCGCCATCGTCGACCACTTCGATCATCACATAGTCGCCCTCGGTGACGAGCGTGAAGCCATCCTTGCGGGCGGCGGCAGCATCGGCTTTCGAGGTACGGATGGTGAGACGACCGCCGCCATTCTTCTCGATCATGGCGTCGCGGGCGTTGGTGCAAAGGTTGGTGACAGCCGTTTCGATCTGGCCCTTGTCGACCTTCACGCGCGGAAGGTCGCGGCCATGCACGATGTCGAGCTTGATGCGCTCGTCGATGATGTCGCGCAGCAGCACATAGTAATCGGCCAGCGCATCCGAGATATCGAGCACTTCGGGGCGGAACACCTGCTTGCGCGAATAGGCGAGCAGCGTGCGCACCAACTCGGCGCCGCGCGAAGAAGCCTCGTTGATCGAGCGCAGTTCAAAGAAGCTCGGATCGCCCGGCGGGTGACGCGCCGTAAGACGGTCGACGTTGAGGATGATCACGGTCAGCAGGTTGTTGAAATCGTGAGCAAGCTCGCCTGCGAGCTGGCCAATGGCCTGCAGCTTGGCGCCCTGAGCAGCACGCTGTTCAAGCTGCATGCGCTCAGTCGTGTCGATGACATAGGCCGCAGACGGGCGACCCTGGCGATCAAGCACGACAAACACGTCGGCGGAGCGATCCTTGAAACCTGAAAGCTTGAACGTGCGGGCGCCATCAAGCGCCTTGCCAAGCTCCTCGGCAAGCGCCGCAGGCCCCTGCTCCGCGAGAAACAGGTCGGCGAACCGGGCGCCGGGTTGCGCGCGTCCGCCGGTCATTTCGACCAGCGTGCGGTTGGCGTCCATCATCACCGCGCTCTCGACGCCTTCGCCATCAAGGCGAACGACGCCGAACGGCGCATCGTTGAACATCATGTCGTCAGCCTGACTGGCGGCGCGCTGCATCGCGGCTCCACCAGACATCGCAGGCGCTGGCGCGCGGCGCGCGGCCTGTTCCGTGGCGCTGGCGACATACACGACTGAACGGGTGAGCGCCTCGGCGCCCTTGCCTGACCATGTGGTGATCATGGTGGCAGTTGTTTCCACGCCGTCACGCGCGCGCAGGACAACTTCTGCACGATGGCTCGCCGCGCCGCGCACGTCGCGCTTCATCAGCTTGAGACCCTCGGGGCGCATGATGTCTTCAAGACGTAGCGCGTTGTCGCCATCCGGCAGGCCCAGCATCAGGCGCAGCGTCTGGTTGATATAGACAACGCGGCCATCGCGGCGCGCAGAGAAGAAGCCGACCGGCGCATCCTCGACATAGAGCGCGCGCGGATCAACCGACCCCGCGCCAGCCGCCTGCGAGCCCGCCTCGATACGGCGCAGGCGCCAGAGCGCACGCGTCTTGCCGAGCGGCGCAACACTGGCCTCGAACTGGATCGGCGTATGGCTGTCCCCAAACAGCAATGCCGGCAGAACCTCTGCCTTCGCAATGCCCAGCTTCACCGCCTTGGACAGGCGATAGATCGGCGCCGCCATGCCAGGGTTCGAAGAGAACAGGCGGTCGACCGACGGCGCGTGTGCGCTGTCGCCCGTAACGTGCGCAAGCTGTGCGACTTCGAGATAGCTGACGTTGGCCGCAACCGTGGCGCCGCCGCGATCAGAGATCAGCGCCGGTTCGGTAAGGGCTTCCAGCCAGAGATGCCGCTTGGTCGATTGCGCCGCTGCCTCGGCGGCGCCGCGTTCCGGGAACATGCCAAGCTTCCGCCCGGCCCCGCGCATCACCCACAGCACCAGCACCAGCGCCATCGCGCCCAGCGCAATCACAAGAACCGCGCCGGCAGGCCCGACTGCATCGCTCCAGGTCAGCGCCATGCCCGCCGCGCCACCGGCCACGGCCAGAGCCGCCCAGAAGCCAAGCTGAATGTAATCGAACCCTTTCCGCGCCGCGGGGGCCGGGGTCTCGATCGTTTCGTAAACGAGAGGATCGTTGGCGTCAGGCATGGGGGAGTTTCCGGTCTTCTGCAGGCGAGTATTGGGGTGATTCGGCATGATCCGGGTTAGCGCCCGAATCGCCGTTAACGTTCTGACTCCGGGGCGGATTCGCCCTGCCCGACACATTCCCTAGGGGGTAGGCTCGAGTCGCCATCGGGGCCGCCTCACCATCGCTGGTGTGTGGAGTGCGCCAACCGCGCGCGCCCGGCTGGATCAGCTTCCTGTGGAGAAGCAGGGCGGATGCGCTCATCGCCTCCTCCCCTTGGCTGTGTTCATGACGAAGCCGATGACCTTTGCCACAGCCTCGAAATGCTCACGCGGCACGCTTTCCTCGATCTCGACCGAAGCAAACAGCGCCCGCGCCAGCGGTACGTTCTCGACGATCGGGATGTTGTGTTCCTTGGCGATCTCGCGGATGCGCAGCGCCACCTCGTCCGCGCCCTTGGCCATGCAGATCGGCGCAGCGTCCTTTTCAGGGTCATAGCGTAGCGCGATCGAGTAGTGGGTCGGATTGGTGATGATCACCGAAGACTTCGGCACGTTCTGCATCATCCGCTTGCGCGACCGCTCGAGACGGATCTGGCGCAGGCGGGCACGAATATGCGGATCGCCTTCCTGCTGCTTGACCTCGTCACGCACGTCCCTGCGCGACATGCGCATGCGCTGCATGAAGGTGAAGCGCTGATAGATGAAATCGACCGCCGCGATCACCCCCACGACAACCACAGCCGCCAGCAGCAGACGCCCAGCAATCACCTGCGTCATCCCAAGCATCTCGGAAGGATCAAGATGCGCGGATTCCGAAATGGCGGTCGCCTCGGGCCACACCGCATACATCATCGCGCCAGTGATGGCGGCCATCTTCAGGAACGACTTCAGCAGGTTGAACCAGCCCTGCATGCCGAACATCCGCTGCAGCCCCTTCATGGGCGACAGCTTGGCGAGATCCGGCTTCATCTTCTCGCCGGTCCACAGCGGCCTGTGCTGCACGATATGGCCCAGCACGCTCGCCACCGCGATCACCGCGAAGATAACGCCCACCGGGAAAGCAAGAGACGCAAGCAGGCTCATCATCAACTGCTGCGCGCCCCCACCCGTCAGGCGGAAGGCATGTGGGTGGTCCATGATCCGCACCAGCGGATCGGCGATCATCCCGGCGAGTGGTCCCGCGCTCGCCATGATCGCGGCAATCGCCATCATCAGGAACCAGATCGGAACATCCTGGCTCTTGGCGATATCGCCTTTCTTTCTGGCCTCTTCCAGCTTCTTCTGTGTTGGCTCTTCTGTCTTCTGGCTGTCGTCCTGCTCTTCTGCCATGGCGGACTACCGTATCGTCAGGATGTGCATCTGGCGGTCCATCTCCTGGAGCCAGACCATCATCCCGCCGCCAAGGCCGAGCGCAGTCACCGCAAGGCCCAGCATCACGGAGAGCGGCATTGCGGTCATGAAAACCTGAACCTGCGGGATCAGGCGCGAAATCAAGCCAAGCGCGACGTTGAAAACCAGCGAGAAGATCAGCACAGGCGCCGCGATCTGGATGCCCAGCCGGAATGAATTCGAGACGGCATCGACAACAAAGGTCAACGCATCTCCGACCGGCGGAAAGGCGCCCGGCGGAAAAAGAATGTAGCTGTCAGCCGCCGCCTCGATCATCACGCGGTGAAGCCCCGCCGACATGATCAGCACGACACCCATCATCGAGAAGAAGCCGGAGAAGATCGCCGCTGGCTGGCTGGCGATCGGATCGACCTGCTGTGCGAAGCCAAGACCGGACGCAAGACCCACGGTTGCGCCTGCAACCTGCAGCGCGCTCATCATCAGGCGGGCGCCAAGGCCCAGGATCAGCCCGATGATAACCTCAGTGATCACCATCGGGATGGCGCCGATGATGTCGGCTGGCAAAGGCGGAGCATTGCCGGCAAGCGTCGGCGCCAGCGTCGCCGTCACCAGAACGGCAACGCCCAGACGCATCATGGCTGGCGTCGTCTGCTCGCCCCAGCCGGGCGCGATCATCATCACGGCGCCGAGCCGCGCGAAGAGCAGCGCTCCGATCCAGGCATATTGGTTGAGCCAGTCCAACTTGGCGAACGCTCCTAGAACTCGGCTATGCGGGCAAAGACCTCGTTGGCGAAGCCAGCGAGCAGCGCTCCCATCAAGGGGAGAAAGATCAGCAGCGCGGCGAAGATCGCGATGATCTTCGGCACGAAAACCAGCGTCATTTCCTGAATCTGGGTGAGCGCCTGGAAGAAGGCGATGACCAGACCGACGACCAGACCGGCGATCATGGCAGGGGCGCACATCCAGACGGTCGTCCAGAGCGCGTCGCGGCCAAAGTCGAGAACCTCCAGGCCGTCCATGCCTGCCACTCCTTGGTATTTGGCCGTAAAAAATTATGGTTTGCGACCGTTAACTCTCGCAAATGAGTGGTTAAGAAAGGGTAGGCAAAACCTGCCGGTCTGGGTTCCAGACAGCGCTTTTGCTGGGTTTTTCGAGGGTGCGGCGATTTAATTCGCCCTCAGGCGTTACCAGCCGCCGGGATGCTGACCCGGACCCGCAGGCCCGGCGCATTGTCTTCCAGCACCAACTCCCCGCCATGCATCCGGGCCAGTGTCGCCGCCAGCGACAGCCCAAGCCCCGACCCAGGCGTCGTCCGCGCAGAATCCAGACGCCCGAACCGCCTCAGCGCGCTGGCGCGCTGCTCTTCCGGAATACCCGGACCGCGATCGGCCACCTCCACTTCCGCCATGCCATGATCGCCGCTAACAGCCATCGCGATCACGCCGCCGGACGCTCCGTGCTTCAGAGCATTGTCGACGAGGTTGGAGACCAACTGCGCCAGGAACTGCGCATGACCTCTCACCATTACCGGCGCCCCTCCCTGCTGCGTGAAGGTCAGCGAAACGCCCATCTCCTCGGCCAGCGGCTGGTGAAGCTCGAACACGTCGCGCACCACGGCGCTGAGATCGACCTCGCCAAACTGATCGCGCGCCGCGCCAGCCTCGGCGCGAGCAATGTCGATCATCGCCGAGAAGGACGCCAGAACCCGGTCAGCCTCGTCCGCCGCCTGCCCCAACGCCTCACGACGGGCGGCATCTGTCAGTTCCACATCATTGCCGCGCTGGATCTGTGTCTTGAGGCGCGTGAGCGGCGTACGCAGGTCATGCGCCAGACTGTCGGTGACGGTGCGCAATTCCGTCACCAGCGTCTCGATCCGCTCAAGCATCCCGTTGAGTGTGATAGCCAGCCGCCCGAACTCGTCGCCGCCCGCCCGCACAGGGATACGTGTGGAAAGATCACCAGCGACAATGGCGCGCGCCGTCGCGTCGATATCGCCGATCCGCCGCATCACCAGCCGGTTGAGCAGGAAACCAGAGACGCCAGCCAGCAGCACCGCCGCCAGCAAAGCCACCGCCCCGGACTCGATCAGCGCCGCCTGGAAATTCCGCTCCGCGCGCAAATCTCGCCCGACCAGCAACCGCGTCCCGAACGGCGCCACATAGGCCACCGCGCCAATCTCGATATCGCGCCCGTTCGGCGCACGCACCCCGCGCACGCTGGTCCACTGGCCGTCCGTGCGCACATTCTCCGGCCATCCCGAAAGATTGCCGACAATCTTTGCGCCATCCCGATCGGTCAGCAGGTAGATCGCCTCGGACTCGCCCGCAGCCCTGTCGCGTATCGTCGCCACCAGCGCCGGCAAGTTCCGCCCGCCATCGCTGGAATCCACGATTCCGCGCAACTCGGCTGCAACGACCTCAGCAGTCTCCTGCTCAAGGATGCGCGTGGCCGCGATGTAGGTCAGCGTGAAAGCCGCGCTGATGATCAGCAGCGTCATAAGCGCCGAGAGGCCAATCACCCGCGCGCTGAGCGTCCCGAAGCCAAACCGTCTCGGCATTACGTCGACGATCGGATGCGATAGCCCTCGCCGCGCAATGTCTCGATAAGCGGCCGCTCGCCCGCCGCATCGACCTTCCGCCGCAATCGGGAGATGTGGACGTCGACCACATTCGCCTGCGGTTCGAACTGATAGTCCCACACATGGTTCAACAGCATGGTGCGCGTCACTGGGCGCCCCGCATTGCGCATCAGATATTCGAGGATCGCGAACTCACGCGGCAAAAGATCAATCTCGCGCGTGCCGCGGAAGGCGCGACGCCTTTCCAGATCAAGCCGCAGGTCCTCGACCTTCAGCTCCGTTTGCTCGGCCGCTCGCGGGTCCCGCCGCCGCACAATCGCTTCCAGCCGCGCCAGCAACTCCGAGAACGCAAACGGCTTCACGAGATAGTCGTCGCTTCCCGCCTTCAGCCCCTCGACCCGATGATCGATCTGGCCAAGCGCCGAAAGGATTATAGCGGGCGTCTGCCGGTTTTCTGCGCGCAGCGTCTTGAGGATGGTCAGCCCATCCATCTGCGGCAACATGCGATCGAGAATGATCGCGTCGTGTTCCCCACCGAGCGCGAAGCTCAGCCCTTCCGGCCCCGTCCGGCAGACATCAACGGCGTGGCCTTTTTCCTTAAGGCCCCGCTCGATGAAGTCCGCGGTGCGGGCCTCGTCCTCTATAACCAGGATGCGCATCGTCATGATCTAGGCGCTCCCGGCGTCTATCGGAAGCCACTTCATAGGAACAGGCGCGGTCGTTCCGCTCACTTGGGGGACGGACGACGGAACGGCCGCGCCTGCACTTCCCCGGTTGGCATCAGCCTCCCGAGAAAGGAACTCCAACAAAGAACCTCGTGTCATTGCGCTGCAGCTGCAGGAGAACTGCGTTGCGATTCTGCTTCTTCGCCTCGTCCACCGCCTTCTTGGCGGCGTCCGGGGTGGTGGCGTTGGCCTGGTTCACCTTCACCAGCTTGTCGCCGACGCGGATGCCCGCATCTGCAGCAGGCGAGTTGATCTTCACCGACGAGATTACGACGCCGCCGTCACTCGCGGTAAGCCCAAGCCCAAGGTCGGACAGGCTCAGCGTGGCGCCTCCAGCCGCGTCAGGCGTGGCGCTGGCCAGAACCGGCTTGGCGGCATCATCCTTCAGCGCGTCGATATTGACCTTCAGCGTCTGCGCCCGGCCATCCCGCATGATCTTCAGGTCGCGCGTTGTGCCCGCCTTGGTATCCGCAACCGCGCGCGTCAGGTCTTGCACATGGGCAATCTCGCGTTCGCCATAGTGCAGGATCACGTCGCCCTCTTTCACGCCCGCCTTGGACGCCGGGCTGCCATCGGTGACGGAGTTCACCAGCGCACCCTTCGCTGAAGCAAGGTTCAGGCTGCTGGCGATATCCGGCGTCACCGGGCCAATGCCGACACCCAGCCAGCCGCGCTCAACCGAGCCGGTCGCGATCAGCTGCGCCACGATGCCCTTGGCCATGTCGGACGGGATCGAGAAGCCGATGCCGACGTTACCGCCCGTCGGCGAATAGATCGCCGAGTTGACGCCAATCACCGCGCCGCTCTGGTCGAACAGCGGGCCGCCGCTATTGCCCTGGTTGATCGGGGCGTCGACCTGGATGAAATCGTCATACTGGCCGGAATTGATGTTGCGCCCCCGCGCCGAAACGATACCGGCCGTTACCGTATTGCCGAGCCCGAAAGGCGAGCCCACGGCAAACACACTGTCGCCCGGACGGGCCGTCGCGCTGTCGCCCCAAGGCAGTCCGCGCGGAATGTTGTCGCCGGTGACTTTCAGCACCGCGAGGTCGGTCTTCGGGTCCGTGCCGACCAGCGTGCCCTGCAGCTCGCGTCCGTCATCAAGAACCACGGTCATCTTCTTGGCGTCGTCCACGACATGGTTGTTGGTGACGATATAGCCGCCCTCGATGAAGAAGCCCGAGCCAGATCCAAAGCGGTCAGGCGCCTCGCCGTTAGGCTGGCCACGCCCCTGGCCTTGGCCCGGACCGCGATTGCCGAAGAAATCCTCGAACGGCGTGCCTTCAAACGGGTTGCGCCCGTTGAATTGTGATTGCTGGACCGGGCTGGCCGAGCGCACCTGGATC
>JAUYSA010000367.1 GCA_030696545.1 Hyphomonadaceae bacterium | reverse complement strand
GCAGAACCTGCGGCTCGCACAGCATGGCCGAGGCGATCATCACGCGCTGGCGCATTCCGCCCGACAGTTCATGCGGGAACTGGTGCAGCCTGCGCTTCGCCTCGGGGATACGCACGCGTTCAAGCCAGTCGACGATCTTCTTTTCGGCTTCCGCACCTTTGAGCCTCTTGTGACGCGCCAGCACTTCAGCCATCTGCGCGCCGACGGTCATGTGCGGTGTCAGCGATGTGAGAGGGTCCTGGAAGATCATCGCCATCCGCGCGCCGCGAATGTCGTTCAGCTGCTTCCGGTTCAGCGTTGTCACTTCCTGACCGTCGAAACGGATCGAGCCCTCGACGATGCCGTTTGTCGCCGTCAGGCCCATCGCCGCCAGCACGGTCTGGCTCTTGCCCGACCCGCTCTCTCCGACCAGCCCGAGGCATTCGCCGCGCGCCACATCGAAGGACAGCTTCTTCACCGCCTCGACGCGCCCGTCCTGGGTCTCGAACGACACCGACAGATCACGGACATCGAGGATGGGCTGGCGTACAGAAGCTTCGGTCAAGGATGCACTCTTACTTCACGGCGACGTTGAACGAAGCCCAGATCGGAATCAATGCCCAGCTTACGTTGCGTTCTTTTCGGATCGGGCGGCATTGCGCACAGGCTGGACGTGAAAGGTCTGGCCTGAAACGCACAGCGGGGAAACAGGTCGTAGTAACGCAGCTGACGGACATGTGTGGCGGCGAGAACGGTATCAGGTTGATGGGCCTGAGCCTGAAAGATAGCGTTTTATCCGCAGCGGCATGTCCGGAATCGCCGCCTGCCGTTCCACACAGAACAAAAAAGGGAACGCGGCCGGCTTGGGAGGACAAGATGAACCGCTACGTGATCTCTGGCTTTGCGCTTCTGGCGTCAGCGCTAAGCTATGCGCCTGTCGCTTTCGCGCAGGCCGCTCAACCTGCCCAGCCCGTGCGCAACAGCCAGGGCCTGCCCAACATCTCGGGCAACTGGGTCAGCTCCACGATTACCCCGCAGACGCGCCTGCCGGAATTCGGCGCGCGCGGCGCTTACACGGCCCAGGAAGCCGCTGAAATCGAGGGGACTGCCCTCGCCCGCGCCGAAGCTGGCGACCAGCGGACCGACCCCAATGCCGGCCCCCCGCCGGGCGGCCCCGGCGTCGACATCGGCGCTTACAACCGTGCGTGGCTCGATCCGGGTCTTTCGCTGATGCGCGTTCGCGGCGAGCCGCGTAACTCGCTAATCCGCACGTCCGACGGCCTGCCCCCGCTGCCGAAGGCTGGCGCACCGATCGCCAAGACGGGCCTCGCCGAAATCCAGCGCGTGCGCGAGGCGACGACGCTTCGCATCGGCTTCAGCATCTCAGAAGATGGCAACGTGCTGGGCAGCCCCGACGTCGACCAGTACACCGAGAACCCCGAGCACCGCAGCCTTGCCGAACGCTGCATCACGTTCGGCCGCAATGGCGGCACGCCGATGTTTCCGAACGGCGCTTATAACAACCACACCAAGATCGTGCAGGCGCCCGACCATGTCGCAATCATGGTGGAGATGGTCCACGACACGCGTATTGTTCGTCTCAACGACCGCAAGCACCTGCCTGCCAGCATTCGCCCGTATCTCGGCGACAGCGTCGGCTGGTATGAGGGCGATGCGCTGGTCATCGAGACAACCAACATCCCGGAGAGCAAGGCCTTCTTCGGGTCGTGGGAAAATCTCAAGGTCACGGAACGTCTCAGCCGCACCACGGACGACCGGCTATTCTACCAATTCACCATCGAGGACCCGACGATCTGGGATAAACCGTGGGGCGGTGAATATGAATTCGCAACCATGGATGGCGAGATTTACGAATACGCCTGCCATGAAGGCAATTATGGCTTGGCGAACATCCTGTCTGGCTCGCGCGCAGAGGACCCAACGCGGGGAACAAAGCCCGGCGTCAAGCGCTGAGACCAACGGACGTTTTTCTGAACCGAAACATGAATTGCGGGCAGGCCAGTCGTGGCCTGCCCGTTTTCATTTCGCGTTGTCCGACGCCATCATGAAGCCGTCCCGGTTGGGCATCTTCACCGCCGGCAGCGTCGTGCGGTCCAGCACGAGCGTTTCGTCGATGATGCCGTTGCCGCGCAGCAGATAGGCGGTGAGCGCATAGACCTCGTCGTCCGACAGCGACTTGGGCGCATTGTACGGCATGGCGCGGCGGACATAGTCGAAAACGATCACGGCATGGGGCCAGTAGCTGCCGAGCGTCCTGACGGGCTGCTTGGTTGCAAGCGATCCAACCCCGCCGATCAGCGGCGTGAGCCTTGTGTCCGTCTCGGCGCCTGTCTTGCCATGGCAGGCCGCACACTTCTGCGCATAGACGATAGCGCCCTGCGCGCTTGAGCCCGACCCGACCGGAAGGTTCGATCCATCGATCGGGATCGATGTATCCCAGAACGCAAGCTCGGCTTGCGTCATCGCCTGCCCCAGCTTCGGGGCCGGAGACGAAGCGGGCTTTGCCTCCATGGCGCAACCGCCCGCCAGCAGCAGCGCCGCCGCAAATGCAGATCTACATGCGGACATTGGCCACCTCCCCCGTTTGCGCGACAGCCCAGGGCTGGATGCCGTTGTAATGATAGACGGCTCCATCTCCGTAACGCGCGATCGCAACCTCATGCGTCGGCTGGACATTGCCGCGATCGTCGATCGCACGGCTCGCGAGCGTGGCGGCGCCTCCTGTCCACGACCACGGAATGCGGAAACGTGTCAGGCATTTCGGCAGGACGGGACCGGACAGTTCAGCATCGGCCCAGCTCTTTCCGCCATCCGCCGTCACCTCGACGCGCCGGATCGCGCCATGCCCGCTCCAGGCCAGACCCGAAACCTCATAAAGGCCCTGCTCGGTAAGTTTCATGCCGACCGAGGGATGGGTGATGAGGGATTTGACGTCCATCTTGAGCGTGTATTTGAGCGCTCGGCCATCCGGCATCAGGTCTGTGTATTGGCCGGTCTCGTCGCGCGAGTCTCCCGGCGCGTTGACGACCTTGATGCGGTGAACCCATTTCACATTGACGCTGCCTTCGCAGCCGGGAACGAGCAGGCGCATCGGATAGCCCTGCTCCGGCCTGATGCGTTCGCCGTTCTGGTAGAGCGCCACGATCACGTCATCGAGCGCGATCTCCAGCGGGATGGAGCGAACCATCGAAGACGCCTCGGCGCCCTCGGCGATGATCCACGACGCGCCATCCATCAGCCCCGCTTCGTCCAGCAGGTGAGACAGCTTCACGCCCGTCCACTCCGAACACGACACGAGACCATGGATCTGGCCCACGCTGGTCTGCGGAACATTCCGCTTCGCCGCGCCACTATTGCCCGAGCATTCGATGAACCGGATCACCGACATCATCGGATAACGCGCCAGTGCCGACA
>JAUYSA010000318.1 GCA_030696545.1 Hyphomonadaceae bacterium | reverse complement strand
GCTCGACCAGCACGGCCTCGAAATCCACGGCGACGCGGCGGATATAATCGGCAAGCCCTGCCTCATCCCTGACGATCTCCGCGAATGTCCCACGCGAGCCGAGATTGGGTTTGCAGAACACCGGATAGCCAAGCTTCGCGGCAAACACCGCCGCATCCGCAGCTTCTCGCCCCGGCGACCGCATCGCGGCGCGGCGCGTCTGCGTGAAGAACAACCCGCCCGAGATCACCGCAATGTCCCGCGAGCGCAGCACCGCCTTCGTATGCGCCTTGTCCCGCGAGACCGTATAAGCCCCCGCGCTGTTCACGGGATAAGCGCAGATATTCCCACCGCCGCCCAGCACAAAGCGTTCGCCCCGTGAGATGCGGAACAGATAGCCGCCGCCATCGTCCAGATCCTCGAACCGCGCGCCGATCGCTTCGGCGGCGTCCCTGGCATAGCGAGCTGAATCCGGAACCGGCATCGCCGCGCTCTAGCAGGCGCGCGCCTCCGGGGAAACACGTCTCATCGCGATTTTGCGTCAGCCTACCAGAGCCTAACGCGTTCCTCTGGCGGCAGGTATAGCTTGTCGCCCGGCACGATGTTGAAGGCCGCGTACCAGGCGTCCATGTTCCGCACCACGCCATTCACGCGATATCGATTGGGCGCATGACTGTCTCCCTCCAGCATCGCCTGCGCCAGTTCATCCCGCATCTTGCCGCGATAGGACCGGGCATAGGCCAGGAAGAAACGCTGGTCGCCCGTAAGCCCGTCAATCACCGGCGCAGGCTTGCCCCCAAGCGAGAGCTTCCACGCGGCATAGGCGATCTCCAGCCCGGCAAGGTCGCCGATATTCTCGCCCAGCGTGCCAAGCCCGTTCACGCACGTATCGGCCCATGGGCAATACGCGTCATACTGCTCGATCAACGCTTCAGACTTGGTGACAAAGCGCTTGTCAGTCTGCGCAGTCCACCAGTTGCGGTTTCGCCCATCACTGTCGAACTGCCTGCCGCGATCATCGAATCCGTGGCTGATCTCATGGCCAATCACCGCGCCGATGCCGCCATAGTTCTCGGCCGCGTCGGCGTCGGGATCGAAATACGGAGGCTGCAATATGCCCGCCGGCATGGTGAAGGTGTTGGCGAGCGGATTGTAGAACGCGTTCACGATATGCGCAGGCGTCGGCCAGCGGCTACGGTCCACCGGCTTGTGCAGGTCGGCGCGCTGCTCGTCCCATGTGTATTCGAAAGCGCCATAGATGGCTTCGAACAACTTGCCCTGCTCAACCTTCAGGCCTGAATAGTCCTTCCAGACATCGGGGTGGCCGATCTGCTGTTTCAGCGCGTCCAGCTTGCCCAGCGCCGCTAGGCGCGTCTCCTCGTCCATCCAGTCGAGGCGTTTCAGCCGCGCCGCAAACGCCGTGCGAATATTGGCGACGATCGCATCGACGTCGTCCTTGTAGCTCGAAGAAAAATTCCGCTTCACATACAGCTCGCCCACGCCCTCGCCCAGATAGGCATTGACGATGCTCACCGCCCACTGCCAGCGCGGCGGCTTCTCTTCCAGCCCGCCCAGCCGGCGCGAGAAGAAACCGAAATGACTGTCAGCGAACTTTTTCGGCAGGTACTCGGCAAACTGATTGGCGAAGTGGAACTCCATCCAGAGTTTCCAGTCCTCCAGCGCCAAGGTCGGGATCAGCTTCGCGAGATCCGCCACGGCAGTCTGGTCTGTCACCACAAAGCGGTCGGCATTGGTGAAGCCGCCTTCGCCAAGAAAAGCGTCCCAGCCAAATCCCGGCGCATAGGCCTTCAACTCGGCCATCGACATGGTGCGCAGCGCGTCCTCCGCACTGATCGAGCGATCCTCGTCCGTGTGCGCGCGGGCGATATTCCGCTCCAGACTATAGATGCGCAGCGCGCCGTCTGCCGGGTCAGGCGCGCCGATCAAGCGCAGCACGTTGATGACGTGCGCGCGATAGGCGAGGCGCAGCGACTCGTCCTCCATTCCGAACGAGATGTAATAGCCCCGATGCGGCATCCCCAACCCTGCCTGCGACAGCCACACCGCGTTCGTGTCCGGATCCGCAGGGCTCGGCGCGACGCCAATGCCAATTGGCGAGTTATAACCGATGACGCCCATCAGCCGCACAAGTTCATCACGCGTCTTCACCGCGCGGATGCGATCGAGATGCGGCTGCAGCGGCGCAATTCCGCGCGCCTCGATCGCCTGCTCATCCATCGCGGCGGAATAGAGATCAGCGATCTTGCGTTCCAGCGTGCCGGGCGCCGGGTTCGTGACGATGATGTCCTCGATCATCTCGCGCACATCGGCGTCAGATTTTTCCGTCAACTCCTCAGCCGCGCCAATCGACAGCTTGTCCGGCGGCAGCTGATAGGAGGCCAGCCATTCGCTGTTGACGTAGCTGTAGAAATCCTGCCCCGGCGTGGTCTTCTCGCCATCAGCAGGCTCCTGCGATCTCAGCCGGGCAGACTGGAATCCCGGCAGGTTTTCTTCTGGCAGCAATTGAGCAAGCGCGTGCTTTTCCGCAGGCGTAAGGCCCGGTTGCTGGTCTGTGGCAGGCGGCGACGCGCAGGCGACAAGAAGGATCGCAGCAGCGGCAGCCACCTCCAGGAGGCGGTGGGGCAGGCGTGCGGCCAAAGAGCGTTCCTCGTTATTTTCTTGAACGCAAGTCTTGTCCGAAGGCCAGCGAAGTCAAGCGCGGGGCGCCGCTCAAAGGAAAAGCCCGCGGTCCTTCCGGAACCGCGGGCTTCCCAACTCTCGCGTCGTATCAGGTGCTTACCAGATGCGAACCCGGTTTTCCGGCGCGATATACATCTTGTCGCCCGGCTGCACGTTGAAGGCGGTGTACCATTCGTCGATGTTCGGCATCACGCCGTTGACGCGGTATTCTGGCGGCGAGTGGGGGTCGGTGGTCAGCAGCTGCCGCGCCATCTCTTCGCGCGCCGTCGCCCGCCAGACCTGCGCCCACGACAGGAAGAACCGCTGGTCGCCGGTGTATTTGACGCCGTTCACTTCGATGACCGGAGCTTCCGCGCCGTTCAGCGACTGCTTGTAGGCGGTGTAGGCCATGATCATTCCGCCGAGATCACCGATATTCTCGCCGGTCGTCAGCTTGCCGATGACGCACTTGTCGGTGAACGGGCAATAGCCGTCATACTGCTTGTTGAGCTGGTCGGCGGCGGCGAGGAATTTCGCCTTAGTTTCCGGCGTCCACCAGTCGCGCTGCACGCCCTTGTCGTCGAAGGCAGAGCCTTGGTCGTCGAAACCGTGACCGATCTCGTGGCCGATCACGGCGCCGATGGCGCCATAGTTCACGGCCGGGTCAGCGTTCACGTCGAAGAAGGGCGGCTGCAGGATGCCAGCCGGGAACGTGATCTGATTCATCAGCGGGTTGTAGGAAGCGTTCACGGTCTGCGCGTTCATGCCCCACTCGTCGCGATCGACCGGGCCGCCGAGACGGGCAACCTGACGGTCCCACTCGAACTTGTTGGCGGCCATCACGTTCTCGAACAGCTTGGCCTTGTCGACCTGCATGGCGGAATAATCGCGCCACTTGTTCGGATAGCCGACGCGAACTTCGAAGTTCGCGAGCTTTTTCAGCGCTTCCGTGCGGGTCGGATCGTCCATCCACGCCAGCGTCTTCAGGCGGCTCTCAAGCGCTGTATGAAGGTTGGCGACCAGGGCTTCCATCTTGGCCTTGTTTTCCGGCGGGAAGAATTTGGCGGCATAGGCTTCGCCCAGCGCTTCGCCGATCGTCCGGTCGAGCAGCTGCACGCCGCGCTTCCAGCGGTCGCGCTTGGCGGTCACGCCGGAGAGCGTCTTGCTGTAGAAGTCAAAACGCGCATCGTCGAACGCCTTGGTCAGATAAGCGGCGTTGTCCGACGCGATGTGGAAGGTGAGATACTTCTTCCACGTATCAAGCGATTGCGTGTCCACCAGCTTGGCGCCGGCCGTGATCGATGTGTCGCCATACGCCACCATGTTGGTGAGCGGGGGCAGGCCAGCATCAGCGGCGAACTTGGCGAGATCGATGTTCGGCACCAGCTTCTGGAACGCGGCCGCATCCATGCCCTTGAAGGCCTTGTCGGCGACGCGCAGTTCTTCCTGCTTCCAGTGACCTTTGGCCACTTCGGTTTCAAACTTGATGACGGCATCGGCGCTCTTCGCTGCAGCCGTGTCGCCCAGCAGTTCGAAAATCTTCGTCACATAGGCTTTGTAGGCTTCGCGGTAAGCGGCCATCCGCTCGGACGTGTCGAGATAGTATTCGCGGTCCGGCATTCCCAGCCCGCTCTGGCTGCCCCAGACAGCGTAACGCGTCGGATCGGCGGTATCCGCTTCGATGCCCAGGCCGAAAGGCGATGTATAGCCAAAGGTCGCGAGAACTTTCAGCAGGCTGGCCTTGTCCGTGATGCCGTTGATCGTATCGATATAGGGCTTCAGCGGTTCGACGCCGCGCGTCTCAAGCGTCGCTTCGTCCATCCAGCTGGCATAGAGGTCCGCCGCCTTGGCGACGTTGGAGCCGGCGGCTGGCGGTGTCGCGGCGAAGCCGTCGATGATGCTCTTCACATCATTCTCGGACTTCTCGCCAAGCGCATCGAACGAGCCATAGCGCGCCTTGTCTGCCGGCATCTCGAATGTCGCGAGCCACTTGCCGTTGGCGTACTTGAAGAAGTCGTCGCCCGGCTTCACGGTGGCGTCCGCGTTGGTCAGGTCGATGCCGAACTCGCCCAGCGTCGCCTTCACCGGAGCAGCAGCTTCCGGAGCGGGCGCTGCGGGCGTGCATGCGGCAAGCAATGCAAACGCGGATGCGGCGAGGAGAAGTTTCATTCGCATGGAGTACACCTCTGGGATCGGTATTCGCCGGCAACGGCGGCGCTCGGCACGATTTGTCCCAGAGCCAGAACAGTGTCAATTAAATTTATCGAATAACAATATCTGACATCGTCACGCTTACTGCCTTGGCGAACAACGAAAAGCTCGCAAACTCGGTCACGAAAGGCCGTGTTCGGGTTCGGCTCGTTGCGGCCGGGTGATTTGTTCTCCGCAAGGGTGCGCGCAGCAAGGCCCTTGAAGCTACGCGTTGCCAAATCGCGACAAGGCAACCGGATTTCGATACGCATGCAGGATGGCCGACTCGCTCAACACCCAACCTGAAATCTCACCCTCACGCGTGCGCGGAAGTCGCCGCGCCAGCGACTTTCGCATTCTTGGCGGCGTCGCGACTGCCGTTCTGCTTGCGCTGGCTCTTTTTGGGCAGACCACTTGGACTGCAGCGGTCGCTGGCAGCCTGATTGTGCTGGCCGTCTGCATCGGCTGGTTTTTCGGCACCGTCGATCCCGCCAATGAAATAGAAGCCGAAGAGAAGGAAAGCGCGCTGGCCGAGACGCGCCGTCGGCTGGAAACCGAGCGGCGCTTTCGCGTGGCGCTCATCGAAGCGCTGCCGGAAGTCGCGATGTATATCGACTCGCAGGGCAAAATAGAGGGCGCCAACGCCGCCGCCCGCAAGGAGCTCCGCTTCACAGCAGCTGGCCCGATGCTGACCGCTGTGGTGCGCCGTCCCGAACTTCTCAATGCGGTGGATGCCGCGCGCAACACCGGCGAAGCCCAGCAATTCGAAATCGTCCAGCGCGAGGGAACCGATCGTCACTTCGCCTGCGTGGCCTCACCGCTGGGCGCTGGCGTCCTGCTTACCCTGCACGACTACACCGACATCAAGCGCATGGAGATGGCGCGCGTCGACTTCCTCGCTAACGCCAGCCACGAACTGCGCACTCCACTCACATCGCTATCAGGCTTCATCGAAACCATGCGCGGCCCCGCGCGCGACGATCCGGAAGCCCGCGACCGTTTCCTCGAAATCATGCAGAGCCAGGCCGATCGTATGCGCCGCCTGATCAGCGACCTGCTGTCGCTGTCGCGCATCGAGCTGGTCGAGCATCGTCCGCCCGAAGGCGTGGCTGACCTTGCGGCCGTCGTGATCGAAGCGCGTGACGCGCTCGCCCCGGTCGCAAAGGAGCGCGGCGTCGAGCTGCGCGTGTCGGCCGGCAGCGGCCCGGTCAACGTCATCGGTGCGCGCGACGAGCTTACGCAGGTCGTCCAGAACCTGATCGACAATGCGATCAAGTATTCCGAGAAGGGCGATGTGGTCGATATCGAGGTGCGCGCCGGCGTCGGCGCCAGCGAGGCCTCGACAATCGCCGGCCGCCGCTGGGAAGAAGCTGGCCGCATGTCGATCGCATCCGCGCCAACAGCCAGCAACACTAGCAGCTTCGCGGTTCTACGCGTGACCGACTCTGGCCCCGGCATCGAACGGCAATACCTCCCGCGCCTGTCCGAGCGCTTCTATCGCGTCGATCAGGGCAGGGGGCTCAAGCCCGGCACCGGCCTCGGTCTTGCCATCGTGAAGCACGTCGTCCAG
>JAUYSA010000283.1 GCA_030696545.1 Hyphomonadaceae bacterium | reverse complement strand
ATGCCTTCCAGCTGGTCTTCGAGTTCGTCGCTGGCGTTGCGGAGCGCGTTCAACGTTGCCGCGTCCGGTCGCCAGTATTTCCGGTCGTGAGCTTCGAGCAGCCTGTTCGCCATGCGCGCCGATGCCTTGGGGTTCAGCGTGGCGAGGCGACGGCGCATGGCGTCGTCAAGCACGTAGGTTTCGCTGATGCGCTGATAGACCCAGGGTTCGACCTGGCCGGTGGTCGCCGACCAGCCCATCGTATTTGTAACCTGGGCCTCGATCTGGCGGACGCCTTCGTAGCCGTGCTTGAGCAGTCCCTCATACCATTTCGGATTGAGTGTGCGGCTGTAGGTTTCGAGGGACACTTGTTCAGCCAGCGTGCGGACTTTGCCTTCGCTCTGGGTCTGGTCGACGATGTAGATCGGGGTCGAAGATCCGCGAGCCCGTTGCACGGCTCGGCTGATGCCGCCCAGCGCATCGACATAATGGTCAATCGTGGTGACGCCGAGCTCGACGGATTCCAGGTTCTGGTAGGTGAAGTCGACGCTCTTCAGGATGCTCTGCAGCATTTTCGACTGGCGCACCGCCTTGCCATTGCGGCCGTAAGCGAAGCATTTGCGGCTTTCAAATGCGTCGGCGAGTTCGTCTTCCTCGTTCCACGCGCTTGAGTCGATCAGCTGGTTGACGTTCGCGCCGTATGTGCCGTCCGCGTTGGAGAAGACACGCAGCGCAGCGGTTTCCAGGTCACAGCCGTGCGCGGCCTGCAGGGCCAGAGCGTGCTTGCGGACGTGATTTTGGTCGAGAGGTTCGTCGGCCGACGCGGCGAGGTAGCAGGCGTCCGCCAGCATACGAACCTGCAGCGCAAGCAAGTCACGGAAGATGCCTGAAAGAGTCATCACCACGTCAATGCGCGGGCGCTTGAGTTCGGCCAGTGGAATGAGCGCCGCGCCTGCCAGGCGCCCGTAGGAGTCGAAGCGCGGCCGCGCGCCGATCAGCGCGAGCGCCTGTGCAAGCGGGCCACCCTCGCTCTTCAGATTGTCGGATCCCCACAGCACCATGGCGATCGATTCCGGGTACGCTCCGCCGCTGCGCTTGGCATGTTGCTCCAGCAGGCGGTTGGCCTGCATCGCGCCATCATGCGTCGCGAGTGCGCTCGGCAGCCGGAAAGGATCGAAGCCGTGCATGTTGCGGCCGGTCGGCAGCACTGAAGGGTTGCGCACAATGTCGCCGCCCGGCGCAGGCCGGATATAGCGCGCATCGAGCGCCGAAAGGATCGCATCGATTTCATAGTCGCAGGCGAGCAGGGTATTCGTGGTCTGCAACTCGCGCATGGCTTCCACCAGAGCGCGGGATTTCTTGCCCGCTCCCAACGCCGCCTCAGGCGTGGCCCCGGCGACCATCGCGTCAATCGCCTCGCGTGGCACGGTCACGCCCCGCCCATCCGCGATCGCGGCTAGCAGGTCGGCACGCTCGCCCGCATCCGGCGGCACGCCGATCGTGTGCAGGCCGCTCGGGATAAGCGACTCTTCAATCTCGGTGACTCGGGCCGCAAGCCGAACGACCTTGACGTTGTCAGTTTCGGTCCAGACCGGTGTCGCGTCGACAAGCGACAGTCCCGAGGCTGCATCCTGGATGCTGGTCGCGAGAACTTCGCGCTCGATCAGGTCCGCCTGATTCCAGCGGCTGATCAGGGCCTTCAGGTCCTGCAGGCCCTGATAGAGGCCGCCTTTGGCGATCGGCGGCGTCAGGTGGGTAATCAACGTGGCCGACGAGCGCCGCTTGGCGATCATCCCCTCGGTCGGGTTGTTTCCGGCGTAGAGATAGAAGTTCGGCAGGTCGCCGATCAAGCGATCCGGCCAGTCGGCGCCGCTCAGGCCAACCTGTTTGCCAGGCATGAATTCCAAGGCGCCGTGCGTGCCGAAATGCAGCACGGCGTTGGCGGCGAAGTCTTCTCTCAGCCAGCGATAGAAAGCGGAGAAAGCGTGCGTCGGCGCGAACCCGCCTTCGAACATAAGGCGCATCGGATCGCCTTCATACCCGAAGCCCGGCTGCAAGCCGACGAACACATTGCCGAACTGGACGCCCAGCACGAAGATCGAGCGGCCATCGCTGAGCAGGCGACCCGGCGCCGGCCCCCATTGCTTCTCGATTTCGGCGAGATGACGTTCTCTCCTTACATGATCGTTCGCCAAGATCCGCGTGTGAACGTTGGCGTCCGTGCCGAACCGCTTGGCATTGCCCTCGAGTAGCTGCGCGCGCAGGTCCTCGACCGAGCGCGGAACTTCCACATTATATCCGCCAGCCTTCAGCGATTTCAGCGTGTTGTGCAGCGAGGCGAATACCGAGAGGTAAGCCGCCGAGCCAACCGCGCCGGAATTCGGCGGGAAGTTGAAGAGCACGATTGCAATCTTGCGGTCGCGGCGGCGGGTCTGGCGCAACGCAACCAGCCGCGTCACGCGCGCAGCGAGCATCTCGGCGCGCTCCGGACAGGCGCGCATCTTGGAGACGACTGTTGGCTTCTCGAAGCGACAGCCCTTGTGGCAGCCGGTGCAGGCCTGGCCCGATCCGTCGGAGCGGCCGCCGAACACGATGGGAGAAGTCGCGCCATCAAGTTCCGGGATTGCGATCATGATTGTGGATTCGACGGGATTGAGTCCAGTCCGCGATGCGCCCCAGCCTTCAAGTGTCTGGAACTCCAGTGGCTGGGCAGAGATGTAGGGGACATCAAGACGCGAGAGGATATCTTCAGCCGCCTTGGCGTCGTTGTAAGCCGGGCCACCCACAAGAGAGAACCCGGTCAATGAGATGACCGCATCGACAACAGGAGCGCCGTTGACGATGAAATACTTTTCTATCGCCGGGCGCGCGTCGAGGCCCGTCGCAAAGGCGGGAATGACCTTGAGGCCACGCGCCTCCAGCGCATCGATCACGCCGTCATAATGGCCCGCATCGCTGGCGAGCACGTAAGAACGCAGCACGAGCAGGCCAACCGTTCCCGCTTTTCCCGGGTTGGCCGGCAGGTCATCGATGAGGTCGACAATCTTGCTTTGGGCGCGCGGGTGATAGAGCCCTATCTCGGGATAGTCGCGCGGCGGCGCCGCGACCACCTGTTCGCGCAGGGCGCGACGAGGCCCCTCGGCATACCGGCCCACCAGAAAGCGCACCATGTCGGCGACATTCTCTGGCGAACCCGACAGCCAGTACTGCATGGTCAGGAAGTAGGCGCGCAGGTCCTGCGCTTTGCCGGGGATGTAGCGCAGGATTTTTGGCAGGCGGCGCAGCATCGCCATCTGGCCTGAACCGGAGCTGCTGGTCTTCGACGAGCCGCGCAGCTTCTTCAGCCAGGCGAGCGGCCCTGTCTGGGAGCCATCCATCCTGAACGGTCCAAGCTTGGTCAGACGAATGATCTCACCCGCCGACATTGCGCCGATCACGGCGTCGCAATGCTCGCGTCGTGCTTCAATGGCCGGCAGCACCGCCTGGATGTGGTCTTCCATGAACAGCATGGTGGCGATGATGATGTCGGCTTGCGCGATATCCGCGAGGCACGCATCGCGCGCAGCATGATCATCGGCCCAGTCGGTCGCGGCATGAAGCGACACCGACAGGCCCGGAATTTCAGTCTCAAGCGACTTCTCCGCGCGACGCACGAGTCCGGCAAGGT
>JAUYSA010000377.1 GCA_030696545.1 Hyphomonadaceae bacterium | reverse complement strand
TGATCTCGGGGCGGACGCTGTTCAAGGGGCTGCGCACGCGGACCACGACGCATCCGCATCTGAACGACCGGCTTGCCGGCATGGTTGGGCAGCGCGGCGAGGCGGCCACGAATTTCGATCAGCGCCAGGGCAAGGTTAAGGTGGGCGACACGGTGTGGCTCGCCAAGCAGTCGGACGAGACCGTGATTGTCGAGGGCGACCAGATCGTGATCACAGGTTCGGAGAGCGGCTTGCTGAAGGTTCGGCTGGCCTAAGCCTTCGCGCCGAGCTTCAGGCCCTTCACGACAATGAGCTTCGCGAGGTTTGCGCCCGGGATAAAGGTGTTGAGCGCTTCGGCGCCGGCATCGAGCAGGAAGTCGCGATCGATGAGTTTGCCGACATAGGCTTCGAACGTCGTGCCGCCGGTTTTCGTTTCGCCCGTGACGGCGTCGACTTCGACGACGGCCTCCTTGCCCTGCCACTTGTAACGCACGGCATAGACCGGACGGTAGTAGAGGTCGATCGCGTCGATCTGCATCTTCTCTTCGAGGATGCGGTCTGCTTCGATCTTGCGGATCGCCTGAGAGATCACGTCGCGGGTCAGCATCGAGGCCTTGGCCTGCGGGGGCACGATGATAGCGCCGGTCTTGGCTTTCTCGTTCAGTTCGTCGGCGGTGATCGGCGTAGCCTCGGGGCCAACATAGGATTTGAGCGCGGGCTCTGCCTTCTTGGTGATGCCGTCGAACAGCCATTCGCGCTGGGTGGATTCGTTGCAGCACTCCGTGACGGTGATGGCGACTTCGCGGTTGGCGGCGGGGTATTTCTGGTCGCCGATCGAGATCGCTTCGACCTCGGTTGAGACCTTCAGCTTGTGCTGGCGCTGACGCTCATAGACGTATGTGCTTGAGGCGCTGAGGCGCCAGAAGGGCTGGAGGCGGAGTTCGCGATAGACGACCTCGTAGTCTTCGTCCTTCGGCTTGTTGAGGAAGCCGCCCAGCTTGGCGAAGGCGCCGAACGCGTCGGTGCGTTTCGACCAGGCGCGGCCTTCCGCCTGTGGCGCGCCGATCTTGTCTGGCAGGAGAAGAATGCGTTCTTCGGCGAGTTCGACGTTCATGGTAGCCCCGACTTCTCGCGCTTGTTTACACCAGCGCGGGCTGCGCGGCAAAGGATGCGCTTCGCGGGAGTTGCGGCCGGATAACCGCTAGCGCCGGGGGCGATTTTCGTCGCAGCCGAGGCGGGCGAGGGCGTCTGCACGGTCGTTCTCGGCGTGGCCGGAATGACCTTTCACCCAGCGCCAGTCGACCTTGTGGGCCGAAGCGGCGGCGTCGAGGCGCATCCAGAGATCCTGGTTCTTTACGGGCTTCTTGTCAGCGGTTTTCCAGCCATTGCGCTTCCAGCCGAGGATCCACTTGGTGAGGCCGTCCTTCACATAGGTGCTATCGGTGTGGAGGGTGAGCTTTGTCCCGGGGGCATGGTGTTCAAGCGACGCGATAGCGGCCATCAGCTCCATGCGGTTGTTGGTGGTGGCGGGCTCGCCGCCATGGAGTTCGGTGTCGACGCCATTAGTGCGGATGACCGCGCCCCAGCCGCCCGGCCCGGGGTTTCCCGAACAGGCGCCATCAGTCCAGATTTCGATTGTGTCGGTCATGCTGGTGAGGTCGGTGGGTTCGTTCCCGCCGTCAAGACTCGGCCTATAGGATGATGGGGATGGGTCACAGTGTTCAGCTGATAATCGGCAAGGGCGTGGGCGTGCAGGCGTTCCTGCGCGACTGGCCGATGGCGCGGGCGGTGGAACTGCTTAGCGGGTGGCAGGCGATCCCGATGAGCGATGACCTGCTGGGCGAGATCGAGGGGCAGGCCGCGGGTGCGCCGTGTTCTGCTGAGCTGGACATGGCGCCGGCAGGGCTCGAGCGGGCGATGGCGGAGGCGACGCGGGCGGGCGGGGCGCTGGCCTATGTCGAGACGGAATACTTTGGCGGGACGGGCGGGCAGTCGGCGATGGCCTTTGCCGATGGTCGCGAGACGATGGCGTCTCAGCGGTCGCGCGGCGGAGGCGCGATCAACGAGGCGTTGCGCGGGATCGGCGTATTGCGTGAAGCGGGCAAGGACGAGTTCGATACGATCGGGCTGGGTGAGCGGCGGACGATGGCGGATTACGAGCCGGAAGGGCCGGTGCGGTTGCGTAGGGCGACGGCGGAGTCTGCTCCGCAGGTAACGAGCGAAAAGGGTTTCGTCCCGCTCTGGCTGATTGCGCTGTTGATCGTTGCCGTCATCGCGGTCGGGGTGTTCGTGGCTGTCGCTAACTAGCTGTTGCGCGGTCGCGGTCTGGCCTGCGGATCAGCCAGAACAGACAACCGCCAAGAGCGCCCGACGTCACCGCCATGACTGCATAGGCCGCATTGAATGCGAATCCATTGGTTACCCCCAGGAAGACGGTTGACGCACCCGCGAGGACAAGGCCCGCTAGCAGATAGGGCAGTAACGCCGTGCCGCCAGATCGCACTAAGACGAGATGCGAGAGCGCCCCCAGGGGAATCGCGACCAGCAGCACGCTGACCCCTTGCATCGCGCCGACCCAAAAACTCCCGGCCAAAATTCCGGGATTTATCGACATTGGCTCGCCGCCGATCAGAAGGGAGCCGTAAACCATCAGCATGCCGAGCATGTGCACGAGCGCGCACGCGAAGACGATCGCGATCACCAAACTGGCGAATGTACGGCTGGTGCGTCGGATCAGGTCCACGAGCGCGTCACGCCCCGTAATCTTCCGGCGATTTCGCCTGGCGATGGAAGCCGAGGCGTTCGGCGTAGTCGAGGGGATTGTGCGGCTTTACGAGGGCGTCTTTCGGAGTTGCGGCCAGATCGACAAGGCGGGTGAGGAAGAAGCGCATGGCGGCGCCGCGCGCCAGCACGGGAAGGGCGGCGCGCTCGCGCGGTTCAAGGCGACGAACGGTTTCGTAGCTGGAAATCAGGGCGCGGCCCTTGGTGAGGTTGTATTCGCCGCGCCGCTCGAAGCACCACGCGTTGAGGCAGACGGCAATATCGTAGGCGAGGAAATCCGAGCAGGCGAAGTAGAAGTCGATGACGCCGGACAGTTTCCCGTCGAGGAAGAAGGTGTTGTCTGGGAAGAGGTCTGCGTGGATGGCGCCGCCCGGCAGAGTTTTTGGCCAGTTCGCTTTCAGGAAGTCGAGGTCGCCTTCGATCTGGCCGGAGAGGCCGGGGGAAAGCGCATCCGCTTCGGCGTTGCGGCCTTCCCAGAGTTTCGGCCAGGCGGGAAGCGAGAGGTCATTGGGGCGGCGCATCCGGAAGTCGCCCAGGGCGACGTGGAAGCGGCCGAGCGCCTGGCCGAGGGCGCGGCACTGGTCAGAGTCAGGCCGCCGGGGGCTCATGCCCTGCAGGAATGTGCAGATCACGGCAGGCTTCCCGTGGAGCGTGCGGAGCGGGTTTCCGTCTTTGGCGGGAACGGGGAGCGGCGCGGGGAAGCCCTTCGAGGCAAGGTGTCCCATCATGCCCATGAAGAAGGGCAGATCTTCCTTCTTGGCGCGCTTTTCGAAGACGGTGAGAATGTAGCGGCCCTTGGGCGTCTCCAGCAGGAAGTTCGAGTTCTCGACGCCTTCGGCAATGCCCTTGAACGCCAGCGGCGGGCCGATGTCATACTCCGTGAGGAGCGCGGCGAGCGTTATGTCGTCGATGTCGGTATAGACGGCCATGACGCGTGGTTAGGGGGAGTGAGCGCCACAGGCAAGGCGGTGGTGGTCACAAGTTGAATCTTCGTGGAGACTGGCCGCAGAAGGCGACAGAACCGGAGCGAATGAATGGCGAAGAAGGCCGCAAAAGCGCCAGCGAAGGTGGCGAAGAAAACTCCGGCGAAGGCGGGGAAGCCGCTGAAGCCAGATGCCGATGGCGTCGTGCGCCTGTCAGGCGGCAACCCGCAGATCGCCAAGGGCGAGGGCGATGAGGTGGTGCAGGCGTTCATTGCGGCGATGCCGGGGTGGACAAAGGGCATCGGTGAAAAGATCGACAGCGTTGTGGGGCGCGTTGTTCCGAAGGCCGCGAAGGCGGTGAAGTGGAACACGCCGCTTTATGGCTTTGGCGATGGGACGTGGTTTCTGGCGTTTCACGTTTACGCCAAGTACGTGAAGGTGACGTTCTTCCGGGGCGAGCAGATGACCCCGATTCCGCCCGAAACGTCGAAGGTGAAGGGCGTGCGTTATCTTCACATCCGCGAAGGTGAGTTCGATGAGAAGCAGTTTGCGGCGTGGGTGAAGCAGGCGAGCAAGCTGCCCGGCGAGAAGATGTAGGGGGTAGGGATGGCGGTGGCGAAAAAGGCTGCGGTGAAAAAGGCGCCTGCAAAAGCGCGGAGTGGTGCTGACTGGCGGGTGGAGACACTGGATGGGTTGCGCAAGATTATAATGGGCGCGGCGCCGGGGATTGTTGAGACCGTGAAGTGGCGCAAGCCGTCGAACCCTGCGGGCGTGCCGGTGTGGGAAGCCAACGGCATCATCTGCACGGGCGAGCGCTACAAGGACAAGGTGAAGCTGACCTTCATGTATGGCGCCAAGCTGAAAGACCCGTCCGGCCTGTTCAATGCGGGGATGGATGGCGGCACGCGGCGCGCGATCGATGTCGTCGAGGGTGGGAAGGTGAACGAGAAGGCGCTTGCGGCGCTGGTGCGCGAGGCGGTGAAGTTCAACCTCGGGAAGTAGCCGGCGCGGGAGGGCTCGCAGGCGTCGGCGTCTTCAGTGGATCGAAGGTCGCGCGGGCGCGGGTAAGGCGGGCGGAGAGGTCGGCCAGCACGTCCGGGTGGCGGCTGGAGACGTCGTAGGACTCCTCCGGGTCGTTCTCGAGATCGACGAGCACCTGCCAGTCATCGCGTGTGTCGAGCGTGGCGAGAAAGCTGCGGTAGAAGCCGCGTACAACGAGCTTGTAGCGCTGCGTGCGGATGGCGGCGACGTCTTCATTGATGAACAGGACCAGCTCGTCGTGCGGTGATGGCGCGGCGCGGAGGGTTAGCAGGGATGAGATGTCGGCGCCGTCGAGCTGCGCCGATGGGATGGGAGCGCCAGTCCACTTTGCGAGCGTAGGGAGCAGGTCGATGTTCATCGCCATGCTGTCGCTGACAAGGCCCGCCGGAATACGGCCCGGATGGCGCGCGAGGAAGGGTACGCGATAGCCGCCCTCCCAGCCCGCGCCGCCCTTGCGCTCGCGCAGGCCAGCGGTGGAGCCTTCGAACCAGGGGCCATTGTCGGATGTGACGATGACGAGCGTGTCGTCGTCGAGGTTCAGTTCCTTCAGCCTGGCGAAGAGGCGGCCCATGTTGGCGTCGATCTCTTCCACCACGTCGCCATACTCGGCGGCGGCGGAGTGGCCGGCGTGATCCGGGTGTGGGTCGAGTGGCACGTGCGGAGCAGTGAGCGTGAGCATCAGGAAGAACGGACGATCGCGGTTCTCGTCGATGAAGCGGAGGCCGCGCTGGAAGAAGCGGTCGGTGAGCTTGTCCATCGCCGGAGCTTCGCTGGTGAGTTCGACGCCGGGTTCTTTGGTGTAGAGGCTGAGCGGCAGCATGTCGTGGCTGTAGGGCAGGCCGAAGAAGAGGTCGAAGCCTTGCTGTGTCGGCGGCCAGAACGGATCGACATGGCCGAGATGCCATTTGCCAACCAGCGCGGTCGCGTAGTCGGGCTTGAGGGCTTCGGCGATGGTGATCTCGGAGAGTTTCAGGCCGTGCGTATCGGTCTGACGGATGACGTCTCTCGCAAGGCCGGTGCGGATCGGATAGCGGCCGGTGAGCAGGCCGGCGCGGGAGGGCGTGCAGACGCTGGCGGAGGCGTAGAAAGTGGTGAGGCGAGCGCCTTCTGCAGCCATGCGATCAAGGTGTGGCGTGCGGATGGCGCGGGCGCCGTAGGAGCCGAGGTCGCCATAGCC
The DNA here is from genome assembly GCA_030696545.1 of Hyphomonadaceae bacterium. GTDB lineage: Bacteria > Pseudomonadota > Alphaproteobacteria > Caulobacterales > Hyphomonadaceae > UBA7672. The sequence goes on along the minus strand of JAUYSA010000377.1, from coordinate 7,861 downwards.
GAGGTCATCAGCGAGGATGAGAACGATGTTTGGTTTGCGCGTCGACGCGTTGGCAAACTGAGGCGTGGCGCAGGCGGCGAGCGCGGCGAGGGCGACAGTGGAGGCGAGGAAGTGGCGGCGTGTTGCTGTCATGGTCGCATGGTGGCGATGTTTGCGAGCGCGTCCAGAGATTTTCGAGTTGCCGTTGCGTCCGTGAGCGTGCGTCAGGCGCCCTCAAGCACGCGCGGAATTCGGAAGACGACGTCTTCCTGCGCAGTCACGACTTCCTGCACGGAGACAGTGAAGCGGGCGCGGCAGGCGGCGATGACGCCCTGGACGAGTGTTTCGGGAGCGGAGGCGCCGGCGGTGAGACCGAGTGTGCTGACGCCGTTGAACCAGGTCCAGTCGATGTTGTCTGCAGAAGCGATGAGATACGCCGCGTTGGCGCCGGAGCGTTCGGCGACTTCCTTCAGGCGGACGGAGTTGGAGGAGTTGGCGGCGCCGATGACGAGGACGAGTTCGGCGTCGTGCGCTATGGCCTTCACGGCTTCCTGGCGGTTCGTTGTCGCGTAGCAGATGTCATCCTTCCGCGGCTCGGCCATGTCGGGGAAGCGGCGGCGGAGGGTGGCGACGATATCCTTCGTGTCGTCGACGGAGAGCGTGGTCTGCGTGACGTAGGCGAGGTTCACGCCGTCGTTTGTCGTGAAGGCTTCCGCGTCGGCCACCGTCTCGATCAGCGTCATCGCGCCTGATCCGATCTGGCCCATCGTACCGACGACTTCCGGGTGGCCTTCATGGCCGATGAGCAGGATGTGCATCCCGTTGCGCTCGTGGCGCTGCGCCTCGGCGTGGACCTTGGAGACGAGGGGGCAGGTGGCGTCCACGTAGGTCATGTCGCGGCGGGCGGCTTCGGCGGGGACGACCTTGGGCACGCCATGGGCGGAAAAGACGACCGGGCGGTCGTCGGGGCATTCGGTGAGTTCTTCCACGAACACAGCGCCCATCGCTTCGAGGCGCTTCACGACGTGGGCGTTATGGACGATCTCGTGGCGCACGAAGACGGGGGCGCCCCACTTGGCCAGGGCCTGTTCCACGATCTGGATGGCCCGGTCGACCCCGGCGCAAAAGCCCCTCGGGGCCGCCAAGAGGACCTTGAGCGGGGGGCGGGATGATTCGGAAGGCGTGGAAAAGTCGGGCAAAATTCCGCCTTGTTGCGGGTGTGGCTAGCGAAGTTGCGTGGGTCGGTCTTTAGAGGCTATCACGCAGCTTGAAAATGTCGCCGCCTTGGAGCCATGCCAAGGGGCCCTGCGTCAGGATGTGCCAGTGAAGCGTTTTGTGCCTGCCTGCCTGGGCCTTTCGGCCATGCTGCTTGCCAGCGGCTGCGCCGCCGTTGAGGCGCTGGATGACAAGCCAAATGCCGGCCCGTGCCCTGTCGCGGGTGTGCTTTATGACGCCAGCCGCCTGGTCGAGATCGAGGGCGCCGAACGGCACGAGAATGTCGGCTTTACGGGCGCAGTCGAGGGCGTGCGGAGCTTCTGCCGGTATGTCGGCACGAACCCGATCGACATGGAAGTCGAGATCGATTTCGCCTTCGGAAAAGGCCCGAAGGCTACGGCCTCTAGCCGGTCGTATCCGGTGTTCCTGACTGTTACGCGCCGCGACAGGACTGTACTGGCCAAGGAGCGGTTCGACGTGAACGTCACCTTCCCGGCGGGCGCGGATATCGTGCGCGTAACTGAGAAGATTCCGGGTATTGTGATCCCCCGCGCGAACGAGACGGTTTCGGGCACCAACTTCGAGGTGGTCGTCGGGTTCGAGCTGACGCCGCAGCAGGTTGCATATAACCGATCGGGCACGCGGTTCACGATCAACGTTGCGCCCCCCGCCAAGCCGCAGTAGTCCGGCGAGGCTTTCCAGCCCCCGGACTTGTCATGACGAAATCACAGGATCTTGCCGGCCTCTTGTCGGACGCTGCGGGTGCGGCGTTCGCGGCGCTTGGGCTTGAGGCGCAGCTTGGCGCGATGCGCCGGTCTGATCGTCCGGACCTTGCCGACTTCCAGTGCAATGGCGCGATGGCGGCAGCGAAGAAGCTGGGCAAGAACCCGCGTGAGATCGCATCGGCCGTGGTGGAGGCGCTGAAGGCGTCGCCGCTGGTGGCAAGTGGTGATGTGGCGGGGCCGGGCTTCATCAATGTGCGACTGTCGGCTGAAGGCCTGAACAAGCGCGCGGAAGAGATTGCGGCGGATGCGCGGGCAGGGGCATGGCGCGTGGAGACGCCGCGGCGCGTGGTGATGGATTTCGGCGGCTGGAACGTCGCCAAGGAAATGCACATCGGACACCTGCGCTCGACCGTGATCGGGGACTCGCTGCAGCGGTTGTTCCGCTTCATGGGAGATGCCGTCACCAGCGATGTCCACCTCGGCGACTGGGGGCTGCAGATGGGGCAGCTGATCAACGAGGTGAAGCTGGAGCAGCCGGGACTGCCGTATTTCGATGCGGGGTTTGCGGGGCCTTATCCGGATGTCAGCCCGGTGACGATGGATGATCTTGGGCGGCTCTATCCGCTGGCCTCAGGCAAGTCGAAGACGGACGAAGCCCGGCGGGACGAGGATCGCAAGGCGACGCAGGAGTTGCAGAGCGGGCGGCCGGGATATCGGGCGCTGTGGCGGCATTTCTGCAATGTCACGCGCGTGGGTCTGGAGCGCGAGTGCGCTTCGCTGGGCGTGAAGTTCGATCTCTGGAAGGGCGAGAGCGACGCCGAGCCGTTCATTCCGGAAATCGTGGAAGACCTGAAGGCGCGGAGCATTTCGGAGTTCGATGCTGGCGCGTGGATCGTGCGTGTTGCGCGCGAGACCGACAAGAAGGAAGTGCCGCCGATCATCCTCGTGAACCGGGATGGCGCGATCGGCTATCACGGGTCTGACCTCGGTACGATTGTGGACCGGAAGCGGAGCATTGATCCGCAGCTGACGCTCTATGTGGTGGACCAGCGGCAGGCCTTGCACTTCGAGCAGGTGTTCCGGGCAAGCGATCGCGCGGGCTATTTGCCGGAGAAGGCGCTGGAGCATCTCGGCTTCGGCACGGTGAACGGCCCGGACGGAAAGCCGTTCAAGACTCGCGAAGGCGGCATCCTGAAGCTGCACGAGTTCATCGGCCAAGCCGATGCGACGGCAATGGCGCGGATGCAGGAAGCGGAACTGGGCGCGGATGTGTCTGAGGCCGAGCGGGCCGACATTGCGCACAAGGTTGCTGTTGCGGCGATCAAGTTTTCCGATCTCTCGAACGTGCGGACGACGAACTACATCTTCGACCTTGAGCGGTTCATTTCGTTTGAGGGAAAGACGGGGCCTTATCTGCTGTACGCAGCAGTGCGGGTGAAGTCGCTGGCGCGGCGAGCGGAAGCGGAAGGCGTGAAGCCGGGGCCGATCTCTGTCGAGTTGGATGCGGAGCGCGCGCTGGTCCTGGCGCTCGACGGGTTCAACGACGCGTTGCGTGGGGCGTATGAGAAGCGGATGCCGCATATCCTGTGCGATCATGCCTATACGCTGGGGCAGGCTTTCTCTGGCTTCTATGCGGCGGCGCCGATCCTGGTGGAGAGCGATCCGGTGAAGAAGGCGTCGCGGCTGGCGCTGGCGCTGGCGACGCTTAAGCAGCTGGAGATTGTGCTGGGGCTGATCGGGATTGATATTCCGGAGCGGATGTAGGGGCGGGACGTGGGCGCGATCGTATTCCGGGTGGATGATCTCTCTGGCACCGTAACACAGGCGCTGGTGAAGCGGCATCTCGCTGGGATGCACGAGAACTCCCCCGCCTGCAGCGTTCATGCGTTCGATCTGGACAAGCTTCGTCAGCCGGGAGTGACGTTCTGGTCGGGTTGGGCAGGCGATGACATTGCGGTGATCGGCGCGCTGAAGCGGATGGATGCCGCCAACGGCGAGATCAAATCTATGCGCGTGGCGGATGAGTATCTCGGCAAGGGCGCAGGGCGCGCCATGCTGGAGCATATCGTTGCCGAGGCGCGTGGCGCGGGGATGAATACGCTGTGGCTGGAGACGGGATCGACTGACGCTTTCATGCCGGCGATCAAGCTGTATGAAAGCGCAGGGTTCGAGGTGTGTGGTCCGTTCGGGGACTATACGCTCGATCCGTTCAGTGTGTTCATGACGCGGAGTTTGTGAGGGCGTCCGCGCTCTACTTTTTCTTGGCCGGCGCTTTCTTTGGTGCCTTTTTCACCGTGTTCTTAGCCGCCGCCGCAGCGCCGCCATTGCCTGGGGTTAGCCAGATGGCGACCACCGCGTTGGCATGCCCGTGGCCGAGGCCCATCGACTCCATCAGGTGAGACCGAAGCTCGCCATGCTTCTTGAGGCCCGACTTCGACAGGACGAGGGAGAAGTCCTCGTATGTCTTGCCGGAGGCCTGTTCAGCATTGGCGAGATAGGTCTGGAAGCCCCTGTGAAGTTTCGATCGATCCAGCGGCATGGCTACTTGCGCATCGCGTCGCGGAGCGCCTTGAACTCGTTGCCGTCATACCAGTTGGGCCAGTCGGCGCTGTTGGCGAGACGGTTGCCGACTTCATAGTCGACCTTCACGTCGGCTTCGATACCGGCGAGATTCCAGTCGTCTGCGTATTCGTCGGACGGCTTGTGATAGTTCTCGTCGGTGTATGTCTTGCCAGCGGCCTCGCCCGCTGCTTCTCCGCCTTCGATCAGGTCGATGCCGCTGTCAGCATAGAGCATCGGCACGCCTTTCTTGGCGAGGCTGATATGATCCGAGCGGTAGAAGTAGCCGTTCTGCGGCGACGGGTCGGGGCGGATCACGCGGTTGCTTTCGGCGAGCACTGCCTTGAGCGTGTCTTCGAGCTGGGACGCGCCTGCGCCGATGACGACGATATCTTTCGCGACGCCGGTGGGCTGCATCGCGTCGATGTTGATGCCGCCGACGATGTTCTTCAGCGGGATAAGCGGGTTCTCGCCAAAATAGGCGGAGCCTAGCAGGCCGGATTCTTCGAGCGTGACAGCCAGCACCGTAACCGAGCGTTTCGGTTTCGGACCGGCTGCGAATTTCTCGCCGATTTCGAGGATCGCGGCGATGCCAGTGGCGTTGTCGACTGCGCCATTGTTGATCGTGTCTTCGTTCGGGTCGGCACTCACGCCTTTGCCCAGGTGATCCCAGTGACCCATGAACAGCAGGTGTTCGTCGGGCGCCTCGACGCCTCTCACCACGCCGATCACGTTACGGGAGTCTTTTTCCTCGATCGTCTGGTTGATCCTGGCGGATGCCTTGAGGCCGGTCATCGGCACGGCCTTGAAGCCGCGTTTGTTGGCGGCGGCGCGCATGGCGTCGATGTCGAGGCCGGCGGCCTTGAAGAGTTCGGTGGCGTGGTTGAGCTGGATCCATCCTTCGAGTTTTGCCCGGCTTGCGCCGCCGTCATTGCGCACGAGATCTGACTGAACGCCGGTCCACGAGCCTTCGACGACACTCCAGCCGTAGGCGGCGGGCTTTTCCTCGTGAATCAGGATTGCGGCAGTTGCGCCCTGGCGAGCGGCTTCCTCATATTTGTAGGTCCAGCGGCCGTAATAGGTCATGGCCTGACCGTTGAAGAGCGTGTTGTCGTTGGTGATGAAGCCGGGGTCGTTGACGAACATCACGACCGTTTTTCCCTTCACGTCGAGACCGGCATAGTCATTCCAGTTGGCTTCCGGAGCGACGACGCCATAGCCGACGAAAACAAGATCGCTGTCGGCGAATGACACGGTCTTTCTTTTCTGGTCCTTGGTGAAGAAAACGGCGCCGGCGCCGAGCTTCAGGTCCCAGGTCTTGGCCGGCCCCGCGATCGTCAGTGACGAGGTGGCGGGGTCAACGGTCTGCGCGACCATCTTCACGGTCTGGAAGTAGGTGCCGTCCGGATTTCCGGGTTCGAGGCCGATGCGCTTCATCTCAGCGGCGATCCAGTCAGCAGCTTTCTCGCCAGCTACCGTGCCTGGGCCGCGGCCTTCATACTTGTCGTCCGCCAACTCCTTGATGCGCGCGCCTATATCGGCGGCGGTGATTTCAGGCGATGTCGTGAGGGTCGATGTGATGGCGCCTGCATCGGCGCTGGGCTCGGCGGGCTTTTCCGGCTCGATCGGGTTGCAGCCGGCGAGCGCGGCGGAAACCAGTCCGGCTGCGGATAACGCGAGCAATCTCATCTAAATCTCCCTGAAAGTGCGGGCACATTATCTCGCGCGGGCGAACGGGCAAGGGAGGGTTTTGCGGGAACCCGACCTGCGCTGCTCATTGGATTGTGTTGCACCTCGCTAGGCGTCGTACGTTGAAGCGGTGCTTGCATAGATGATACCCCAGAGGGAGTTCAGCCGCCTATTGCAAGAGCCAGCGCATGTTTTCAGCTATCGTGATTTCGAAGACCGAGGCCGGTCAGCAGGTGCAGATCACCCAGCTGGATGAAGCGCAGCTGCCGGAAGGCGATGTGACGGTGCAGGTCGCTTACTCGACAATCAACTACAAGGACGGGCTCGCGATTACAGGGAAGGCGCCGGTGGTGCGTAAGTTCCCGATGGTTCCGGGCATCGATATCGCGGGCACGGTGCTGGAAAGTTCGCATCCTAGCTGGAAGGCAGGCGACAAGGTCGTGCTGAATGGCTGGGGTGTGGGCGAGACGCATTGGGGTGGTCTTGCTCAGAAAGCGCGGTTGAATGGCGACTGGCTGGTTCCGCTGCCGAGCGTATTTTCTGAGCGGCAGGCGATGGCGATTGGCACGGCGGGCTATACCGCTGCGCTGTGCGTCGAGGCGCTGGTGGCCAATGGCGTGACGCCCGATCAGGGCGAGGTGCTGGTGACGGGCGCGACCGGCGGTGTTGGCAGCGTGGCAGTTGCGCTGCTGAAGACGGCAGGGTTCTCGATTGCGGCGGCGACGGGCAAGGCGTCGGAGGGCGATTACCTGAAGCAGTTGGGCGCGACGACGATCATTGATCGCGCTGAACTCTCGGCTGCGGGCAAGCCGATGCAGAAAGAGCGCTGGGCTGGCGTCGTGGATTCTGTCGGCAGCTTCACGCTGGCGAACGCCTGCGCACAAACGCGCTATGGCGGCGTCGTGACGGCGTGCGGCCTCGCGCAGGGGATGGATTTCCCGGCGTCGGTTGCGCCGTTCATCCTGCGCGGCGTGTCGCTGTTGGGGATCGACAGCGTGATGGCGCCGAAGGCCAAGCGCCTGACGGCATGGGCGCGGCTGGCGCGCGATCTCGATGCGACCGCACTTGACGTGATCACGACGGAGGTGGCGCTCGCTGGCGCGATCGGTGCGGCCGCGGACATCATGGCGGGCAAGGTGCGCGGCCGCATCGTGGTGGATGTGAACCGCTAGGCGCGGATCAACTTTCCCAGTCGTCGTGATCGTCGGGGATGTGGTCCATCGGCGTGGGCTGTGGGTCGCCGGGGAGGGGTATCCACGCGGTTTCGTGCGGCGGCTGGGTGAACCATGTGCCGTCGAAACCGCCAGCAATTGAGGCGCGCCAGTCTGCGGCTGCTTTCGCGAGACGCTCTTTCGACGATGCAACGAAGTTCCAGTCGAGGAAGCGCGGTCCATCGAGTGCGTCGCCGCCGGCGAACATGATACGGGTGCCGGCGGTCAGCGTGACAAGGCAAGGCCGGGCAGGGTTCAGCACCGCCATCTGCGCATCGCCCAGCGTGGTGTCGCCAATCGATGCCGATCCACTGACCACGTAGAGGCAGAGTTCCTCGGCCTCGGGAGCTTCGATGGTCGTATCGCGTTCGGCTTCGAGGACAAGCTGGCAGATGCCGGCTGGAAACTCGACGGGGGAGCGTTGGCCATAGGCAGAGCCCGAGATCAGAACGCCCGTTGCGCCACCCGCATCGATGCGCGGCA
>JAUYSA010000214.1 GCA_030696545.1 Hyphomonadaceae bacterium | reverse complement strand
GAAGAATTTTCGCTGTCCTACGAATTCGATATCGCTCCATCCCCCAAACTCGTGATCACTCACCGTCATCCTCGGGCTTGACCCGAGGATCTTTCTTGAGCGGCGCGGGCTGATGGGCAGAAAGATCCTCGGGTCGAGCCCGAGGACGACTGTGGGTGGTGCTGGGTGGTGGGCTGGGCCCCTGGGTTCCGGCTCACGCGCTTTGCGCGTGTCCGGAATGACGACTTGGAGCGGAATGGCCATAAGCGAAAAAGAAAAGGCCCGCTGTTTTCAGCGGGCCTTTGTGGTTCTGGGGAGGAAAACTCTTACGCGAATTCGACCTGCATCTGGTCCACGGTTCGGATGGCGCCGGGTTGGAGGCGGGGGTTGGGGCCGGTGATGCGGGTGTTGGGGGCGAGTCTGGCGATCGCTGCGAGAGTCTCTTCGAGTTCGACGCGGGCCAACGCTTCGCCGGCGCAGCGGTGGGCGCCGGCGCCGAAGGCCAGGTGCCAGCGCTGCTGGTCGGTGCGCTGGATGTTGAAGGTCTCGGGCTCGGCGTAGATTTCCGGATCGCGCAGGACGGAGAGAAGCGAGACGGCGACGATGGCGCCCGGCGGGATGAGGAAGCCCTCGATCTCCATGTCCTGCGTGGTGACGCGCGGGATGCCGGAAACGACCGGCTCGAAGCGCAGGCCCTCTTCGGCGGCTTTCTTCTTGAGGCTGTCGGGATCGGCGCAGAAGGCGGCCCACTGTTCCGGATGCTGCAGGAGCTGGAACAGCGTCATGCACATCGAGTTGCGGGTCGTGTCCGAGCCGGCGAGGATGAGGCCGACGACCTGGGCGCGGATCTCGCCTTCGCTCATGTCGCCCGAGGCGGCAGTGGCGGCGACGTAATCAGACAGGAAGTCTCCGCACGGATTGGCGCGGCGGTCAGCGAGCAGCTTGTCGACATAGGCGTTGAACTCAGTGAGGCTCTTCTCGATGTCGGCGCGGCGCGAGACATCGACGAAGCCGATCGATTCGCCCGTGTCGCTGATCCAGTGGAGGAAGACAGGTAGGTCGGAGCGCGGGATGCCGAGCACGTCGGCGATGATGCGCGCGGGAATCTGGGCGGCGAACTCCTGCACGAAGTTGAACGGGCCCTTGTCGAGATGGTCGTTGATGATTTCGGCGGCGACGGCGGCGGCCTTAGGGCGCATCGCTTCCATCAGCTTGAAGGCGAAGGTGCGGGCGACGGGCTGGCGGCGGCGCTGGTGTGCTTCGCCGTTCGCGAACAGCATGACCTGCGCGATGAAGTCGAAGATCGGGCCATCGAAGATGCCCTGCATCATCTTCATCTCGGTTTCGAGCTGGCGGGTGTTTTCCGGGGAGACGATCTGGTCGACCATGCGGGCGCGCAGGGCGAGCACCATCGAGCCCATGCCCATCGGCACCTTCACCAGCGGCGTCTCTGCGCGGAGCTTGCGGAACATCTCGTAGGACGAGGCTTCGGGGTTCTGCATGTCCCAGTCGAGGACGGGGATGTCGTTGTAGGTCTTGAGAGCGGTGTCGGCGATTGCGGTGTCGGCCATGGGTTTTCACCTTTGGGAGGCTTTTTGGGGCGGAAAGGCTTCGGGGAGGAAGCTCGATCGACTTGACAGTGTCAGGGTGTAGCCGATTTGGGCGGCCGGGGGAAGGGCGTGCGTGTGGAATCACGGAAATTCGATGTGGCTGGCGCGTGGGAGGGCGGGGCCGCAATTCGTGTAGGGTGTGGAAGTGGGAGAGTGAGATGATGCGCTATCTGGCCGGGATTGTTGCGGCGCTGTGGTTTGCCGGCGCTGCGTATGCGCAGGTGGGCGGGAGTCTGGTGAAATATCCGCCGGTCGACCTGCGGATCGACATCACCAACGGGCCGGATGGGAAGCCCGTGCTGACGCCATCCGAGATCAGGCTGGTTACGGGCGAATACTACCGCCTCACGCTGTCGAGCGACGGGGCGGGCAAGGACGAGCGGGGAGAGCCGCTGGCCCGGCGGGTGGAGCTGACGGAGTTCCTGTCGAATATCCACCTTCGCATTCTCACGATCAGCGGGATCGAGGTGCATCTGCAGGGGATGAGCTTCCGGGCGATCGAGCTGGATGAGAAGGGCGAGGCTTCGTTCACCTTCACGCCGATGAAGCCGGGTGACTACCCGCTCTATGTCGGCCCCAATCCGATTTCGATGGGGCGCCCAGCGGGCGAGGCGGGTGTCCAGAACGATTCGAAGGTGGCGTTCGGAAAGATCCACGTCGAGTAGAAGTAACGCCCGCTCCCGGAACGCGGGGACCACCGCACGTTCCGGAAGCAGGCGGGCGCGCGGCGAGGCCGCGTGCATTCGTGTGTCCAGAAGCGATCCGGCCCGCTCTTTCGAGCGGGCCGGGGCTGGTTCTAGTTGGCTTCGACGATGCCTTGTTCGCGAGCGGCTTCCCGCATCGCTTTTTGCAGCTTCTCGAAGGCGCGGACCTCGATCTGGCGGATGCGCTCGCGACTGACATTGTATTCAGTCGAGAGGTCTTCCAGCGTGGTCGGTTCTTCTTTCAGGCGACGCTCGGTGATGATGTGGCGCTCACGTTCGTTGAGCGATTCCATCGCACGTTCGAGCAGGCTCATGCGGGCGCCGAACTCGTCGGTCTCGGCGAGGCGTTCGGCCTGACCGGGGGTGTCGTCGGCGATCCAGTCCTGCCATTCGGCTTCGCCTTCCATGCCGCCAATCGGGGCGTTGAGGGAGGCGTCGCCGCCGGAGGCCATGCGGCGGTTCATCGAGGTGACTTCATCCTCGGTGACGCCAAGCTTCGTTGCGATCGTGGTGAGGTTCTCTGGACGCAGATCACCTTCCTCCATGGCGGAGATTTCGCCCTTGAGGCGGCGCAGGTTGAAGAACAGCTTCTTCTGCGCGGCGGTCGTGCCGAGTTTCACCAGCGACCACGAGCGCAGGATGTATTCCTGGATCGCGGCGCGGATCCACCACATGGCGTAGGTCGCCAGGCGGAAGCCCTTGTCCGGGTCGAATTTCTTCACGGCCTGCATCAGGCCGACGTTACCCTCGGAAATGACCTCGCCGATCGGCAGGCCATAGCCGCGATAACCCATGGCGATCTTGGCCACGAGACGCAGGTGCGACGTCACCATCTTCTCGGCGGCTTCGGAATCCTGATGCTGGGCCCAGCGTTGTGCGAGCATGAATTCCTCGTTCTTCTCGAGGAGCGGGTATTTGCGGATTTCTGACAGGTAACGCGACAGCCCTTGTTCAGGGGAGAGTGCGATTGCTAGGCTGGCCATGTTCCGTCTCCTTCTTCTTTTTTCGTCCGCGGCGCCCATCTTGGGGAGGAAGGCTCGCGGAACTTTATTACCCCGGCACGTCGTGGCCATTACATGACCGTAACGGCCCTATTTTGCGAAGGTTCTCGTCAGGATTGTGTCCCAGACCCCCGTCTATCGAAGGTCTGAAATAAGAAGCGGGTAATCCTCGTTAAAGGGGGCGCCTTTGCGATGCTTTCTGAGGGAACCGTGCAGCGCGCCTAATAGGCGACCTACGCAATCGCCTTTCGGGCGTTAGCCGAAATCGCCGAAAAACGTGCTTTTCGGCATCGTTTCGGACGTGGATTGTCCGTTGAGCGCGCTGAAATCCAGTCGCGCCCGGCCGGGTTTGGCGCCAGTCTTCAGTCTTCGTGCGCTCCAGAAGACGGAGGGGCAGCATGCTTGCTGCAGGTCGATCGCGGGCCGGGGGGCTGACGGTCGTGGTGGTGCTGGCTTCGGCCGGGTGCTCCTCATTGTCATTGCCGCAATTGCCCGGGTTTGGTCCGCCGGCTCTGCCTGCGGGCATGGAGCCGGGCATCGTCCAGGCATCGACGGCGCCCCCGGAAAGCGAGCGGCCGGAGTTCTTCGTGCAATGGAAGCCGGGGCTGCCGGGCCTTACTCGACGGCCGGCGATCGACAAGGATACGCCGCTGCCGAAGTATCCCGAGGTGGCGGTGCGCAATGAGGAGATGGGCAGGACGTCGCTTGAGACCTGCCTGACGGCCGATGGGCGCCTGGTGGATATACATCTGCTGTCATCGTCGGGTTCGAAGACGCTGGATGAGGCGACGCTGGCATGGGCGAAGACGGCAAAGTACCAGCCGGCGGAGTTCAACGGCGAGCCGTTCGCGATATGCGGCTATCAGTTCGACTATGAGTGGCGGGTTGAAGTGAAGCAGCGCTAGGCGGCTTACTGCGGCATGCCCCGCAGGGCTTCGATCAGGTCGAGCATGTCGGCTGGCGGCGGGCGTTCGAAGCGCAGGGGTTCTTTCGTAATCGGGTGTTCGAAGCCGAGGATAGCGGCGTGGAGCGCTTGCCGTTCGAAGGCCTTTGCGGTGGCGGTGGCGCGTTCGAAGGCGGGGCCTTTGCCGTCGGCCTTGAGCCAGCGGTGCTTGCCGTAGGTCTGGTCGCCAAGGATGGGCGCACCGATGTGGGCCATGTGGACGCGGATCTGGTGGGTGCGGCCGGTTTCGAGGCGGCATTCCACGAGGGCTGCGGCGGGCTGTGTGCCTGTCGCATCAAGGCGTCCGAAGGTTTCGATGCCGCGATAGTTGGTGATCGCGATCTTGCCGGCGGGTTCGGCGCTTTCGCCGTTGGTGGTATCGTTCGACCAGTGGTCGGCGCGGAAGTGCTTGTCCTTCACGACGGCCATTTTCTTC
>JAUYSA010000187.1 GCA_030696545.1 Hyphomonadaceae bacterium | reverse complement strand
CATCCAGTGGGCTTCCGGTGTGGCCGGGATATGAGCGAGCGCCGGGCTGGAACCTGTGGTCTGCAAACGTCTTGGCTAGAGTGGGGTGCGCCTCGGGGTCAGGCAGATCGGCAATCGCATCACGCACCGTGAGCCAAGCGGGCTCTGAGGGCCGCTCATCCAATTTGTGAGCACGCGCCTGCTTGCGCGTATCAATGGGCCGGTTCTTGCGCGCTACCTTGTGAGCATCCCAATAGACGCTGCTGCGGTACTGATCCCAAAGCAGGGCGTCTTGCGAATGTGTTTCCTCGGGGAAGCTCCACTCAAGGCCAAGGTCTTCCCTAAAGCCCACAATGAAGACACGCTCACGGCGCTGAGGCACGCCGTAGTCTGCGGCGTTCAAGAGGCGACAAACCACGCGGTAATGCAGACCGCTGCGGCGTCCGCGCGTGTGGTCGCGCTCAAGGCGTGCGCGATGGTCTTCCCATGTCTCTGTCCGCTTGCGCTCAATCTCAGGGTGTTCAAGTTGCAGGCGGATGTACTCGAAATAGTTGCGGAAGGCGGCGCGCGTCAGGCCCTTCACGTTCTCGAAAATGAATGCTCGGGGTTGCGCTTCACGCACCGCGCGGATGGCTTGCGGGAACATATCGCGCGCATCGTTGTAGGCAGCGTGACGGCCACCCATCGAGAACGGCTGGCAGGGCGGGCCACCGGACACCAGCGACACGCGGCCTTTGTAGGCGGCAAAGTCTTGGTCCCGAACGTCGCCTACGGTGATTTTCCAGCCGTCCACGTCACCCGCGTGGGCGTCCGCGTTCTCGCGCAAGGTCTCACCGCACCAGCGGTCCCATTCTATGACGTTGAGGGGGTCAAACCCGGCGCGCTGTAAGCCCATGCCGAGACCGCCCGCCCCCGCGAACAGCTCAATCGACTTCATCCGGTCAGAAACAACGTGAGTCGGGGGATAAGGGTATCGATTTTTGCGACCTCGCACTCCCAAGCTGTGAACACCCGCCATCCCATGCCCTCCAAAGCCGCAATGTTGCGCGCATCGCGTTGGACATTTCTTTCCAGCTTGGGAATCCAGAAGTCTAGCCGTGACTTTGGCAGGCGTGCGAGCTTACAGGCTGGGTCACTGTGCCGATGCCAGAAGCACCCATGGACAAACACCACGGCCCGGCGCGACGGGAACACCAAGTCAGGCTTGCCGGGTAGGCCGCTGGCGTGAAGGCGATACCGATAGCCTAGGGCGTGAAGCTTGCGGCGTACCACCAACTCAGGCGTTGTGTCGCGGCCCCGCACTAACGCCATGCGAGCCGAGCGCTGTTGAGGGGTGAGGGAGTCCATGGTTTGGCGCTACCACACCACGTCATGTGGTGTGAATTGTGGGACGCAGAACCCTCGCGCTCAATTTGCCCACATAGACCGGCCCTTTTTCACGCTCACTGGCAGCCACATGCGCTGCCAATGCGAAACCGCCGCCCCAGCGGTGAGCTAGGACGGCGGCGTTGCGGTCACGCTATACAGGGACAGGGGCAAGCGCGACCTTCGGGCGGCGGTCGAAAGGCTAGCCTCACCGCCCGAGCTTTAAAGCGCTAGGCCGCGACGGGCTCAGGCATGACCGGGGGTTGCACCCTGCTTTCCCACGCAGCGGCGGCAGTGGCGCTGCTAACGCCGTAATCCACGATCTTAATAGCTTCGCCATAGCCCTTGGCGAGCACAAGTAGCTCACTGGCCTTGTCCGCCTTGTCCACGATGGCGGGTTGGTCTTGCCTCAACACGCCGCGTATCAGGCTATCGCGCACCGTTGGCACAAGGCCGGGGTGGATGAGCACGCGGTTGGTGGTGGCGATGGTAGCGGCAATGCCAGCGTCACCCATCATCATGCTACGCAACTCCACAATGTTGCCGGTGGCGACAAGCTTTTCCGCCACATCGAAAACACGCAGTTGAACCGCAAGGCTCGGCACGTTGGCTCGCCAGTAAGCGGCTTCCTCAGCCGTCACTTCCTCAGCCAAGTCCTTGGCCTCTTGCTCAATGCGCTTGCGAGCGGCCTTGAGCACCTTGCTTGCCTGTTGAGCCGCTTGCCAGCTAAGGGCCATCTTTTCCGGCATGGACGTAATGCCCACAGGCACAGCATTCAGGTCCGTGATGTACGAAACGAGCCGGGTAATTGCCTCATGCGATGCGCTGATGTGGGCAGCAAGGCCGGGCCACAGCTTGGCCTCGCCAAGCATAGTGCTCCGCTCAGTTTCGCGGCTGAGCTTGGAAACACGTTGAGGTTGGAGCGTGAAATTGAGCATGGTGTTTGCCTTTCTTGGCAATGGCGTTGGGGGAGGCGTTGGGTCAGGCGTGGGCGAATGGGTTGGGGTGGTGGACGAATGTGGGCGTTGGCTTGTGCTTGGGCTGCGGCTTGGGTGCTGACTTGGCCTCACGCTCAGCAGCGGCCTTGCGCTCAGCCTCGCGAGCAATGCTGCGGTCAATGTCGTCTTGGCCATCGGCAATGAGTTTCGCCTGCTGCGCCATGACATAAGCCTCGCTTTGGCCGTCATCGATCCATTGAAGCTCAGCCCTCGCGTCATCGTTGAGGATGTTGCCAGCCGCTACCCAATCAGCGCGGCAGCGAGCGGTGAAGGCCACACCGTCATTGAACAACGCCATGACCATCGGCACAGGGAAATACGTGCGCCTCAACTCAGCCCAACGGTCAGGCTGAGGGGCCAAGGCGGCTTCTAGCGCGGCGATGCGATCTAGGATGCGGCGGCTCACGCTGCCCTCCCAATGCGAGTGGCAGCGGCTTTCTCAAGCGCCTCAATGCGGGCTTCCATGTCGCTGCCCTCGATCATGCGAGCAAGCAGGCTCAGCGCGTTGGCATAGCGCGACAGGTGGTCAGTCGGCAGCAGGCCAGACCGCGCCTCACGGATCAGCGTGGCGAGCAATGCGCTGCAATCGCCCTGTGTCTTGAGCTTCGCTCTCACCCTACGTGGAGGTGTGCGGCCCCACACGGGGGGAGTAGCCGGGGAAGCGTCTGCGGCAGTTGGGTTATTGGCTTGCGGGTTAGTCATTCTGCCGCCTCTTGTTCGTGTTGGGCGGTATCAAACGCAGCCCGTTGGATGATGGCTTGGTGCTCGCGCATGGCGTTGCCATTGAGTGGTTCGCCAGTCTTGCGGTCAGTGACGTGGAGCCATCGCTTATCTGACTGCTTGATGTGGTGCGGGACCACATCGCGGCTCACAGCGGTGTAGTAAGGCACGCCCTCAAAGCTGCCCGCGCGGCGCGGGTCATTGCTGCCCACAACGAGCAAGCAGGTGCAGTTGGCGCACGCCTCAATGATCCGCATTTCCTCAAGGTCTTGCCGCTCATTTTTGAGAAACAGGATGGTGATGTTGTCATTGTTGAAATGACCGAGAGCCTTGAGGTTTCCATAGTCACGCATGGCTAGGCGTCCTCAGCGATGAGTGCGCCGTAGTACGGCAGATTGCGCGCCACCTCGGGCACGCCAACCGGGCCGTCAGCAGCCCACACGTAGCCCTCTGTCGGGCAGGTGTTGCGGTTGAGGCTATCACTGGCGACCACCACGACACGGCGGAACACATGCCCCAGCGCGTCCACGGCTTGGCGCTCAGCGGGCACGCTGTGCGTGCTACGGAGATAGACGGTAATCGTGTCGGCGGCGTCGATCATGGCGGGTGGTCCGGGTTTGCGTTTTCGCGCCCTCAAGCGCGGTGTGCCTATAGTATGGGGGTGCATTATCGCGCCAAACAATAGGTCATCAGTAGATATATGGTATTTGCGTCTAACAGTGTTCAACGAGTGTTGGCCGGTCAGACAATGACGTACACTGACGATTGCCTACAGGTTGCAACTACCCACACGGCCTATGCGCTCGCGTTTGAGGGACGCTATGTGGGACGCCAATTCGAGACGTTGGAAATGCCCACAGTTGTCAGGTTGCTAGCGACGGCGCGGGCAGTCGGGTTGGCTGCCGGGGCTTTTGTCACCAATGTCACCATTGTCACCGGGCCGGGAACATTCAAGCGGACCACAGAGCGGGGTTGACCAACCAATCCCCCCGTTGTCGGCCCTTGTGAATGTTGCCCGATTTAACCTCATCGTAGTTCAGCTTCAGCATGAGCCACCCTGCCTCATGCAGGTATGACAACACCTCCGCCAATGGCTTGGCCTCACGCATCCCTTCAAGTTTCCAACGCTGCATATCGCGAGCATTGACGGCGGGATGGTCGATTGAACAGCGCTTGCGAATTTCCTTGAGCAAGGTGATGGCCTTAATTTCAATCTCCGGCCTACTCGCATCACCGAACGCACGCTTGGCCATGGGCAGCAGGTACTGTGCCCACAGTTCGCAGGCTTGCTTTACCGCCTCAACTGTAACCTCACGCGGTGGCTCGCCAATGCCATGTGAGGCCCAATCCACAACCGTCAGCACGGCTGCTATCCGAGCAACAAGACCGGGGCCTTTGCCAATCCAGTGATGCAACTTGCCCACATGTTCTGCGTCCAGTTTACGCGCGTGCTGTCTCAGCTTGAAGAACTCAGTGTAAGCCTCTGAGGACAAGTACATTGGATGGGGGTTGTTCTTGAACCGCCGCAACCTGTCAAACATGATGTTGAAGAATGGCGCTGCTGACTGACCCTCAAAGTCGATAAGGGGCACAGCGTCGGGCCAGATGAACACCATGCGCGCAAGCATCCCGTCATCGGGACCGGCCATCAACTCACGCAGTCTATCCGGCTGCATACCACCCAAGACACTGACCAGCGCATTGGGAACTCGCATAGGCTCGCCATCATACTTCACGCGATCCACATTGATGGTCTTGCCCGTGTACATGGACAGCCAATCCGGGCGGTCAGATGAATTGCTGTACCGCGTCATGTCGCCAATCCAGCCTGCTAGCTCATCACGGAACATGAGCAGGCCGTTGTTGTTGTAGGACAGCACCTCAAACAAAGCTTCTTTCGTCACTGCCATGACGTAGCTACGTGGTGCGTGGTGCTTCTTTGGGATATTGGCTTCAGGCGGTCGCGGGATCGGGCTTTCGCCATTGGCAATGGCTTTGAAATTACGCCTCTTCCAGTCGTCGTAATACTGCTTGGCAATAGTGATTTCACTTTCGCGTTGAGCAATCAGGCCAGCGGCACTTCGCTCATCTTCAGCCTCAATCCGCTCAAGCATTTTTTCAAATGGCTTTGTGGATGGTGACTTACCGGCAGACGGAGCGCCGATCAGCACTGACCACAGGGCGATAGACTCAACCCAATCCTTGTTTTTCGGACTGACCTGCACAGAGCAGTTGTTACCCATCAGCGCCGCAGCCGTGGTGAGCATGGCAAACGTCACGTAGTCCACCGGGGCACCGGCACCCCTCGCCAAAGTCTCTAGGGCGGCGACAATGGTGACATTGGTGACAGATGGTAGCTTGGGCGCTGGCGTGTGCCCGCCCGAAAGCAGGTTTAGGTCAGCTTTCTTGCCCTCGAAAATTGCGGAGGCCATCAACTGCAAGGGCGAGACGCCGCGCTCAACCGCTTCCTGAAGAATGCGGCCCTGTTCCCACTCGGCGTCCCGTGCGACCTGTTGCTCAGCGGTCAACGGCGGCCCTGTGGGCACAGGCGGCTTGATATTCCAAAGCGGAGGCGGGGGAAGATTGACGCTCATCGTGCGCTCCACAGTCGCTCAAGTAGTGCAGTGCATTCGGCATCGTTTGTGGGCAGACGGCTCTCAGGGTTGTCCCCTTCAATGAGGAAGCCGTACTTGCGGTGACGGTCTTGGGTCCATTCAATGACGATGGCGTTGGGCTGTTGCAGTGTGCCGTCAGAGGCGCGGACAAGGTGCCCGTCCAACTCAGTGGCGAACGCCATGCGAGAGAAGCAGCGCCTGATGCGGTACACGTAATACAGAAGCTCTTGAACCGCAGGGCTCAGTTCATCTTCGTTGACGCAAATGAAATTGGCACACATAGTGTAGTCCTTACACAGACTGTTTTTCGGCCCGGCGTCTCAAGCGCCGGGTCTTTTGTTTGGGCCTCAGGCTGCAACGCTCGGGAGCGATGCAATCCATGCCTCAACCTCATCCGCTTTGAAGCGCACGCAGCGCGGCCCCATGCGGACGGGCCGGGGAAACGTGGGATCATTTTTCATGCGGTAGTACACAGTGCTGCGCGGGATCGCGTAGCTGACCTCAAGGTCGAGTGTGCGAAGCAGGCGGGGAGCGGCGGACATTTTCAGTTCCTCTTGAACTAGGATGCACGGGACAATCCCCGTTGCGTTCAAGAATGCCCGCGAGCGCCCCGCCAAAATAGAACCGGGTTCGATGAGATTTCAGTTGTGGTGAGTGCCTACAGTTGTCCTGTGGCCCTACGCTTACGCAACCAATGCGTCACGCGCCTGCGTTGATTGATGCGAGCTTCATTGACGAAGTAGTCGGCGTCTTTCGGCAGGTGGCGAATGAGCGCGCTACGTTGGCTCAACCTGCGCCCTTCTCTGTGGGCATCAGCAAGGTCACGCTCAACGGCTTCCACAATGGCCAAGTCAGAGTCAGCAATGCGCGGACCCGTGACTACAGGTGGAAGCACAAAGCCCTCAAAGATGACGAACGCGGGCTTGCTCATGCGGCCTCGCTATCGGCGATCTGCACCACGTTGCCAGCGAGGTAGGTTGCCCACGCGGTCAAAACTTCGCGGTGCTTATCCAGCGCCTTGTCACGGCGGTATGAGCGGCGCACGTCACTGCCAACATGGTGGCTCAAGATTTCTTCAGAAATCTCATCCGCAAAGTCAGTCTCATTGGCGCACCAGTCTTTGAAGCTAGACCGCGCCGTGCCGTGGACCGTGGCCTTGGGTGCGAGCGTCTTGAGCACGTTGAGCATGGCGTTGGTGTTGAGGCCCTTTCCATCGGCCATGCCTTGGAACACCGGGCATGTAGGCTCATCATTCCAACGCACGTCATGCATGGCCTTGAGAATTTTCAGCGAGCGCGGCGTCAGCGGGAAAGTGTGGGCATCCTGTTTGCCAGCCACGCCCTTGGTGCGCTCGGCAGCGACGGTGACAAAGCCGCCATCAAGGTCCACCTCGCCCCAAGTCAGCGGCGCGATGCCGTGCGACATGTCGCCAATCACCTCACCGGCACGCAGTGCGTGTAGGATCGTGAACTCCAATGCGGCAGCCGCAGCGCCATCTATGTCCTGCAAACGGCCCATGAGCGCGGGCAGGGTCTTGTAAGGGACGGCGGCAAAGTGTTTGCGACCTTTAGGCGGTGGTGGCGGAAGGATGGCTTTGAGATTGCCCTTCCAACGGGCCGGGTTCTCAATCGTGAGGCTGTGTTTGACCTTGGCGGCATCAAGCACGCGCTCCACAAGGCTACGGGTGCGGGGGCCGATGGCACGTGCCCACATGGGCTTGAGCAGCTTTGCAATGTCGTCAGGCGTCAGGTCCGACACCAGCTTATCGCGGATCGGGGCGCAGTAGGTCTTGGCGCACAGCCGGTAGAACGCCTTGTGCTTCTCTGAGCGGCGGTTAGCCACGAAATCCTCAACCCAAGCGTCCGCGAAGGTGCCGAATGTGGGCATGGTCTTGGCGCGGTTGCGTATGGCCAGCGGGTCGCCGCCCGCTCGGGCGAGCTTCCGGTTGGCGAGGGCAGTCTCACGGGCGTCCTTTAGGTCCACCAGCGAGGCTGAGCCAAGGCCAATGTCCCGGCGCTTCCCGCGCACGTTTAGGCGCTGCACCCACCGCTTGGCCCCCGTAGCCTCAACCAGCAGATAGAGCCCTTGGCCATCGGGGTGTCGGCCCGGTTTGGTGGCGGTGCGGACATAGGCCGCGCTCAGGATTTTGTCCCGATGCTTGCCTTTGGCCTTGCCTTGCGCCTGCTGTTCCGCTTCCATTAACCAACCCACAATCCGTCCCACATTTTTACTTGGATTAGGGTAGCAACTGTTGTGCCTAGCTAGAAGCGGAAGCGCGGAAAAGGCTTGGTAAATAAGGGTTTCTTGCGTTCTGTTGTGCTCCGCTGGACACAGCTAGAACAGACCTAGGGACTGCCAGCGGATTGTTCCGGCTCGGGATTTTTGCCGGGCTGCCTGTATCCCGGCCATCCGCCTAGCGTGTTGTTCTGGCTGGTGCTGGCTAGTTAATCACAAGTGGATAATCGCCTCGCGAGCTATGTTCGCAGGATAAACTGTCATGCTACAGTCGCGTCGCTGGGGAGCGCGTGGGTGATGCAACCGCAACAAAATCAGACTTCGCCTGACGAGGAAGCCGAACCCGCGATCACGATCGAGGGTCGTGTGAAGTGGTTTGATACGGCGAAGGGCTATGGCTTCGTGGTTCCCGATGGCGGACCGGCCGGCGGCGGGCTGCAGCACGACGTGCTGCTGCATATCTCGGTCATGCGGAAATTTGGACAGGATACTGCGCCTGAAGGCGCGCGGATCGTCTGCAATGTGGCCACGCGCGACCGTGGCTATCAGGTCAACGAGGTTCTGGAGCTTTCGGCCAACGAGAACGACGCGGCGCCGGAAGAGACCGGCGATGTCGAGATCGTGCTGGTGAAATGGTTCAACCGCACCAAGGGATACGGGTTCGTCCAGCGGCTGGAAGACCCCGAGGACATCTTCATCCATATGGTTGTCGTCCGTAAGGCCGGGATCGAGGACCTGCAGCCGGGCCAGAAGCTGGTCGCCTCGGTCGGCAAGGGCCAGAAGGGCCGGCATATCATCAGCGCGAAGCTGCATACGGGCGCATAGCTCTGCTGGGACATGCCCTTGGCTTCGGCCCGGCGGCGCCTTATTGCCGTGAGCCATGAAACGCACCCTGCTTCTCGCGGCCTTCGCCGCCGCCTTTTCCGCCAGCGCCATGGCGCAGACGCCAACCGAGGCGCTGAGCGTCGTGTCGGGCGACAAGACCCATGCCTTCCAGGTTGAGGTGGCGGATACGCTGCCCGAGATTTCCACGGGCCTGAGCGGGCGCGCCTCGCTGGCCAAGGACCGCGGCCTGCTGATGGATTTCCGGCAGGTGCGCGAGCAGTTCAACCTGAACATGAAGGGCGTGCAGGTCGACCTCGACATGCTGTTCATCGATGGCGATGGCATGGTGCGTGCGATCGCGACGAGTGCGCGGCCGGGCAGCCTGCGGACTGTCGCGCCGGGGCTTGGCGCTGCGGCCGTGCTGCAGATTGCCGGCGGGCAGGCGATGGCGCTGGGCATCAAGCCGGGCGACACAGTGAAGAACAAGATCTTCGGCAATGGCGGCTGATACGCGGCCAGCTACGCCTGAGCCGCCGCCGGGATTTATCCATGTCCTGCGCGCGCCTTTCGTCAATCATGTGGGGCCGCTGCTCCAGCGCGAAGTGAATGTGCCCGGCGTGATGACGCTTGGACTGTGGGTGGAGACCGTACACACCAACACGATGGGCTTCATGCATGGCGGCATGATCGCGACCGTGTGCGACAGCGCCATGGCGCGAGCGACGTTCACGACCTTGCAGCGGCGCACGGTGACGCTGCGCATGGCGATGGAGTATTTCGACCCGGTGAAGAATGGCGACTGGCTGGAGGCGCATGGCCGGCTGGTCGATCACGATGAAGACGTGGCGCATACGGAGTGCCTGATCGTCGTGGGCGGCCATACGCTGGCGCGGAGCACAGGCGTGTTCCGGTTGCTGAGGAAGGTTTGAGACGCGCGTTTTTTGTTCCCTTCTACGGTGAGATCCAAACCAGCAGTGTAGGGTGCATTTTGATGCACCGTGGTCGTGGCGTGGTGCATCAAGATGCACCCCACGAAACGCTTTCGTCATTCCCGCGAAAGCGGGAACCCAGGGGTTGCGCACACCGTGCTCGCAGCCCCTGGGTTCCGGCTCACGCGCTTGCGCGTGTCCGGAATGACGATGAGAGTTTTGCGGACATGATCTCTCTATGGGACCGGCGCGCGCCGTCCGTGATGCAGTAGCTCGTCCCTCCGACGAGGGAGCGGGGCGCGTGGTGTAGCGCCGTGGGGTAGTCCAGTGCCAGCTTGCGCTGGCGATGCGCGTCCACACGCGCCCCGGATCGGTCGTTCCTTCCCGGTATGGCAGTGCCGGAGTTGACCTCGACATCCAGCAGGGGAAGCCCGCTGGCGCCTTAGCTCCATAGCCAGTGACCGGTGCAACGTGTTCGGGGTCGTTCCGAAGACCCCGGACCCTCCGGTTGTAGCC
>JAUYSA010000121.1 GCA_030696545.1 Hyphomonadaceae bacterium | reverse complement strand
CACGACGAAACCGTCCGAGGCGACACCACGATGCAGACGCTCGCCGCGCTGAACCCGTCCTTCGAGCAGATGGGCATCATGGCGTTCGACGACGTCGTGAAGCAGCGCTACCCGGAAGTCGAACGCGTGAACCACGTCCATCACGCCGGCAACTCGTCGGGCATCGTTGATGGCGCGTCTGCTGTGCTGATCGGCACGAAGGAAATGGGCGAAGCGCTCGGCCTGAAGGCGCGTGCGCGCATCAAGGGCTTTGCCTCCATCGGCTCCGAGCCGTCGATCATGCTGACCGGCCCGTCGCTGGTCACGCAGAAGCTGCTCGGCAAGCTCGGCATGACGCCGGAAGATATCGACCTCTACGAACTCAATGAAGCGTTCGCATCGGTCGTCCTGCGCATGATGCAGCACCTCAACATCCCGCATGAGAAGATGAACGTAAACGGCGGCGCGATCGCGATGGGCCACCCGCTCGGCGCGACCGGCGGCATGATCCTCGGCACGATGCTCGACGAGCTTGAGCGGTCGGACAAGGAAACCGGCCTGATCACGCTCTGCGTCGGCGCAGGCATGGGCACGGCGACCGTGATCGAGCGCGTGTGATGCAGATCGGCGAGGCGAAACTCAGCGCTCTCGCCGTGTCGGCGCTCACGGGCGCCGGCCTCACGCTTATGCTGAGCCAGGCTCTACGCGATCTTGGCTACGCACTCACGATTTCGGTTCCCGTCACGCTCGTGATGGGCGGCGTGCTGTTTCTGCTCGCCAATGACGACATCAAGAAGGGCGGCAACGAGCCGCCGCCAGACAAAGTTACCAAAGGCAACTGACATGAAACTCGAAACCTTCAGCCTCGACGTTGATGCAGACGGCATCGCGGTCGCGACCTTCGACGTTCCGGGCCGTTCGATGAACACGCTCACGGCGCGGGCGATCCAGGACCTCAGCGCGATCGCTGACGAGGTCGGCTCTAACGCGACGATCAAGGGGCTTGTCATCACGTCGGGCAAGACCAGCGGCTTCTGCGCTGGGGCGGACCTCGGCGAACTCGGCGGCGGTTCGGGCGGCGGCGAGAAGGGCGATCCCGAAGCGCAACTGAAGGCGGCCTTCGATCGCTCGTTCCAGATGAACAAGATCCTGCGCAACCTTGAGACCTGCAAGAAGCCGGTTGCGGCGGCTATCAATGGCCTCGCTCTCGGCGGCGGTCTCGAAGTCACGCTGGCCTGCCATTATCGCATTGCGTCGAACGATAATCCGAAGCTGCAGCTTGGTCTGCCGGAAGCCAAGGTCGGTCTGATGCCGGGTGGTGGCGGCACGCAACGTCTTCCGCGTCTGATCGGTGCGCAGGCTGCTGCGCCTTTCCTGCTGCAGGGTGAAAGCATGACGGCAGAGCAGGCGAAGAGCCTGGGCGTCATTCACGAACTTGCACCGACCGCGCAGCTGGTTGGCCGCGCGAAGGAGTGGGTGAAGGCGAACCCGAACGCCAAGGCGCCATGGGACGACGCCAAGTTCAAGGTTCCCGGCGGCAACCCGAATTCGCAGGGCGGCTCGACCGTGTTCACGTTCGGCTCGGCCATGCTGGCCAAGCAGACCTGGGGCAACTACCCGGCGCAGAAACACATCCTGTCGGCGGTCTATGAAGGCCTCAGCGTGCCGATGGATGCGGCGCTGCGCATCGAGAGCCGCTACTTCGTCAAGACGCTGATGACGCCCGAAGCGAAGGGCATGATCCGCTCGCTCTTCCTGTCGATGCAGGATCTTTCCAAAGGCGCTTCGCGGCCGTCTGGCTATCCGACCTACGAGATCAAGAAGGCCATCGTCATTGGCGCGGGCCTGATGGGCGCCGGCATTGCCTATGTGCAAGCCAAGGCCGGCATCCCGACCGTCCTGCTCGATGTGAGCCAGGAGTCGGCGGACAAAGGGAAAGACTACTCTCGCAAGATCGTCGACAAGGATGTCTCGCGCGGCAAGATGAGCAAGGAGAAGGGCGAGGCCCTGCTGGCGCTCATTACGCCGTCGACTGACTACACGCTCGTGAAGGGCGCCGACATCGTCGTCGAGGCCGTGTTCGAGAATTCCGAGCTGAAGGCGAAAGTCACCGCGCAGATCGAGGAGCATCTCGGCGAGAACGCTGTGATGGGAACGAACACCTCCACGCTGCCGATCACGGGCCTCGCCAAAGCATCGAAGCGCCCGGCCAACTTCATCGGCATCCACTTCTTCTCGCCGGTCGAGCGGATGGGCCTCGTCGAGATCATCATGGGCAAGGAAACGACCCAGGAAACCCTCGCCAAGACGATGGACTATGTCCTCAAGATCAAGAAGACGCCCGTGGCGGTCAACGACTTCCGTGGCTTCTACACCTCGCGCGTGTTCGGCACGTATCCGGAAGAGGGCATGACGATGCTTTCCGAGGGCATCGCGCCTGCCATCATCGAGAATGTTGGCCGCATGGCCGGAATGCCGATGGGCCCGCTTGAAGTCTCGGACAGCGTCGGCATCGACACCATGCTGAAGATCGGCCGCGAGAGCGCCAAGGCCGCTGGCAAATCCTACGAGCAGAACCCGGTTGGCGATGTCGTCGCGTGGATCGTGGAAAGCCAGAACCGCGTCGGCCGCAAGGCGGGCAAGGGCTTCTACGATTACAACGAAGCCGGCAAACCCTCGCGCCTCTATCCCGATCTCGGCAAGAAGATCGAGGTGAAGGTGAAGGAATGCCCACCCGAGCTGAAGGTGGAGCTGACAAAGCGCTTCCTCTATCGCCAGTGCGTGGAGGTCGCCCGCTGCTTCGAGGAAGGCGTCATCACGGATGCTCGCGATGCGGATATCGGCTCGATCCTCGCATGGGGCTTTGCGCCGTACTCGGGCGGCGTGTGCTCGTACATGGACCTGAAAGTCGGCATCAAGACCTTCGTGGAAGAGTGCGATCGTCTCGCGGAGGCTTACGGCGAACGCTTCCGCCCCAACACGCTCCTGCGCGACATGGCCGCCAAGGGCCAGACCTTCTACTCGCGCTTCCCGCCAAAGGATCAGAAGGCGGCGGCGTAGAGTCGTAGGGGCTGGCGCTGCTGGTGGTTCTTGGGCGTTCCTCTTCAGCGGGGCGCGTGTACCCCTTCCGTCTCGCCGCTTCGCGGCGATCCACCTTCTCCCAAGGAGGGGAGAGGGAGAGTGCCTCGCGCCCGCGCCGGTGCGTGGGGCCAAGATCTGCGGTGATGGGTTCCAACGCCCTCCGGGTGTTGGTTCTGGACGCTGGATTGGTTTCACCGATCTTCGTTCCAATGTCGGAATGTAAACATCCTATCCGGTCCAATCTGGAAACAACGTCTCCGGTCTGGCACTCTCCTCCCTTCTCCATTCGTGGGAGAAGGTGGCCCGCAGGGCCGGATGAGGGGGTCTTGCCATGGGGAAGGACATCCAGCGTCTCCGGGGGTTCGCGCGCGCCATGCGCCGGG
>JAUYSA010000115.1 GCA_030696545.1 Hyphomonadaceae bacterium | reverse complement strand
GCGGCAGGTGCTTCACGTTGCTGCTCGGCGTGGGCGTCGCGGCAGGGGCCTCCATCGCTGTTTCCTGCGCAGGCTTCGGCTGTTCAAGGTCGACCAGCTGCGGGCTGTTGGCGCGTACCAGCGTCGCCAGTTCGCGTATGGTCGGCGCCTGCAACAGTGCGCTCAAGGAAAGGTCCGCGCCCAATTCGCGGCGGATGCGCGCGAATAGACGAACGCCCGTCAGCGAGCCACCGCCATAGGAAAGGAATTCGTCGTTCGGGCGCATGGCTTCGACACCGAGAATGTCAGCGCACATCTCGGCCAGCCGCTTTTCCGTGTCGTTGGCCCAATCGGCGTCAGCGAGCGCCGTCTTTGCACCCGCATGCGGCTTAACCGCCCGCGCGCCGGACGCCGCCCGCGCAATGGCAACTTCTACCGGCGACACCACGACGGCGCGCGCGCCGCTGGCGAAGAGCCGCGCCATAACCACCCCAGATTCATCGGCCCGGATGCCAGCCGCCAGCAAACGCTCCGCCAGACTCGAGCCGGCGCGCAGCGGCGCGGCGAACACCGCCGTTTTCACGTCGAAGGCGACGCGCCGATAGGTCGCGCCGCGGATTTCCGCGAGGATTGCGCCGGAGCTATCGCGCAAGTCGACGTCGAATGATGCTTCGACATGGTCATGCTCGGAGATCATGCGCGCATGCGTCGAAAGCTGTGCCGGCAACGCCTTGAACAAACGCACGGACTCCACCGAAATCGGAGCATAGACGCCGCCCTCGCCCTCCGTTTCGATCAGGAAAAGCCCTGTCGCCGCCGCCGTGTCGAGCAAGGCCGGATGAGCGTGGTACGTGCGCAGATCGTTGGCGAACGTTTCCGGCAATACAAATTCGCCTGACGCCGTCCCCGCGCCGCATGCCGCAGCACGCACATTGCGCCAGCGCGGTCCGAAACTGACGCCGCGATCCTCCAGCGACAAGCGCCGCGTCTCCACAGAGGCGTCTGCGCGCAATTCGTCCAGCGGCTGCGCCGCTTCCACAAGCGCGCTTATCTGCGCTTCGAAATGCAGCAGCCACTCCTCGGCTGTGTTGGCGCGGCTCTCCACTTCGATGCGATAGCGGTCCTCGGCCAACGGCGTGAG
Source organism: Hyphomonadaceae bacterium (assembly GCA_030696545.1). Taxonomy (GTDB): domain Bacteria; phylum Pseudomonadota; class Alphaproteobacteria; order Caulobacterales; family Hyphomonadaceae; genus UBA7672. The sequence goes on along the minus strand of JAUYSA010000115.1, from coordinate 1,580 downwards.
CGTCATCCGCGCCTGCCGCGAGCGTCCTTCGCGCAACACCAGTGGCGACAGAAAATTCAGCTTTCGCACTTCGACGGCTTCGCCGAGCCCCATGCGCAACGCCGCGGCGCTCGCGATCTCGACATAGGCAGTACCCGGCAGTACCGCGAGCGCGCCGATCCTGTGCTCGGCCAACACCCAGAGCTTGTCGGCGGAATAGGTTGCGTGGAAGCGGATCACGCCATCTTCGTCGTCCGTGCGCACGCCGAGCAACGGATGCGCACGCGGATCGGCCGTTCCGGTAGCGGCAGCGTCCACCACGCGTTTGGCCATGCCGACATCGGCCCACATGCCCCATGCGATGCTCAAACCGTCGCCGCGCGCGCCAGCGATCGAATCCAGTACGCGATTGGCAGCAACGTAGTCGCTTTGGCCAGGCGGTTCGAGCAGCACGCTGGTCGAGGAGAACACAGCGAACACGTCGACAGAGCCGTCTGGAATGAGATCGTTCAGGATGTGCGCGCCTTCGATCTTCGGCGCCAGCACTTTATGGGCATGTGCAAGCGCCTTGGCGGCGATGGGTGCGTCATCGATGGCGCCGGCGCCGTGGAAAACTCCGTTGAGCGCGCCGAAACGTTCGCGGACCGCCGCCAACACGTCGCGCATCGCGTCTGCATCGGTCACGTCTGCGGAGATCGGCAGCACTTGGGCGCCGAGCGATTCAAGTTCAAGCCATACGCGCGCGCGCGCGACGTCGGCGGAAGCGCCCCAGCCCTCCGCCAGACGGGCCCAATCGTCGCGGGGCGGAACAGCGCCGCGACCTACCAGCGCCAGACACGCGTGCGCCGCGGAAGCAAGATAGCGCGCCAGCTGAAGCCCGATACCGCCCATGCCGCCGGTGATGAGATAAACCCCGTTGTCGCGAAGCGCGAAGCGCGGCTGCGTGCCCGCTGCAGGCTTCAACGTCTCGACAAGGCGTTTGTCGCCGCGCCAGGCGACGATTGCCTGATCATCCCAGGAATCCAGTTCGGCGATCACGCGCGCCGGCGCGGTTTCACCGGCATCGTCAAGATCGAGCACATGCGCGCTGATTCCGGGCGATTCCGCGCTGAGCGCGCGCAACGGCCCGATCACCGCCGCCTGCATTGGGTGGAGCGGCGCGCCGCCCGCTGGCAGCGCACTTTCGATCACGGCGAGCAGGCGCACGCCATCGTCCCAGCCATGAAGCTGCATCGCCTTGGCCAGATTGAAGGCGGAATCGAACGCGGCCTGGCCCTGATCGCTCAGGGGCCAGAGATAAACGATCGCGTCCGGCTTGATTTGTCGCTCGGACAGCACGTCGATCAGCGCGCCGAAGTCCGAGAGCGCCGCCGGGTTGAGTGTGAATTGGTCATCGCCGGTCGCGGCGAACGCGTCGCCTTTGGAGACGAGGATGCAACGCGCGCCGCGCGCCTTCAAGCGCGTCGCGATTTCACGCGACAACGCGGAATCGTCGCCGAACACGACATGCGTACCCGTACTCGCGGGGGCGGGGGCGAGAAGCGGTGCTGGCACCCAGACACGCTCTTCAACCCAATCCTTGATGTCGGCGCGGCGCACGA
>JAUYSA010000345.1 GCA_030696545.1 Hyphomonadaceae bacterium | reverse complement strand
GGATGACAAGTGAGTGACGGGGGGACGATCCGAGCCCACCAGCGCTCCAAAAAACAAAAACGCCGCCCCGTTTCCGGAGCGGCGTTTGTGTTCACGTCTCGCTGATACGCGATTACCAGCCGCAGGTCTGGCCGGCGTTCTGTTCTTTCATCCAGGCTTGCAGCGGGGCGAAGTAGGCGACCAGGGCGGAGCCGTCCATTTCGCGGGTGCCGGTGAAGGCTTCGAGAGCTTCGGGCCACGGCTTGCTGGCGCCCATTTCGAGCATCGTCGCGAATTTCGCGCCGACTTCCTTGTTGTTGTAGATCGAGCAGCGATGCAGCGGGCCGGTCCAGCCGGCCTGTTCGCAGGCGGCCTTGTGGAACTGGAACTGCAGGATGAACGAGAGGAAGTAGCGCAGGTACGGCGTGTTGCCCGGGATGTGGAATTTGGCGCCCGGATCGAACGCGTCGGCAGGGCGTTCGCCCGGCGGCACGATGCCCTGATACTGCTTGCCGAGATCAACCCAAGCTTGGTTGTACTGCTCGGGCTTCACTTCGCCGCGGAAGACCTGCCAGCGCCATTTGTCGACCTTGAGGCCGAAGGGCAGGAAGGCGATCTTCTCGAGCGCGCGGTCCATCAGCAGGCCGAGGTCGGCGGAGGCTGGAGGTGAGGTCGAGATCAGGCCGAGCTGTTTCAGGTATTCCGGCGTGATCGAGAGGGCGACGAAATCGCCGATGGCTTCGTGGAAGCCGTCGTTCGCGCCGTTCTTGAACAGGAAATCCTGCTTGTTGTAGGCGCGCTGGTAGAAGTTGTGGCCCAGCTCGTGGTGGACGGTGGAGAAGTCTTCAGCGTTCACCTGTGTGCACATCTTGATGCGCAGGTCTTCGAGGTTGTCGAGATCCCAGGCCGAGGCGTGGCAGATGACTTCACGGTCGCGCGGGCGGGTGATGAGCGAGCGCGTCCAGAATGTTTCCGGCAGGGGAGCGAGGCCGAGCGAGGTGAAGAAGGCTTCGCCCGTTTTCACCATCTTGATCGGATCGTAGTTCTTGGCGACGAGGACCTTGTTGAGGTCATAGCCCGGATCGGACGCGGGCGGGGCTACGATGTCGTAGATGCCGTTCCACTGTTGCGCCCACATGTTGCCGAGCAGGTCTGCACGGATCGGGCCGGTCTTCGGCTGCACGGCGTCGCCGTATTTGGCGTTGAGCTTGTTGCGCGTGTAGCAATGGAGATCGTTGTAGAGCGGCTGGACCTGGCTCCAGAGCTTCTCGACGGTGGCTTCCATGTCTTTCGACGGCATGTCGTAATTGGCGAGCCACATGTCTGCGATGTCGGAGAAGCCGAGTTCCTTGGCGCCGGCATTGCCGATCTCGACCATGCGGGCGTAGTCGGCCTTCATCGGCACGGCGATGGTCTGCCAGCCTTCCCACGCCTGCTGAAGCTTCTTCGGATCGCGCGAGGACGAGATGATCTCGGAGAGCTGTTCGAGGTTCAGCTCCTTGCCGTCGATCGTGAACTTGCCTTTGCCGTAGGTGGACTGGAGATCGGTGGTGATCTTCGACAGTTCGTCGGCGATGGCTTTCTGTTCGTCCGGCGTGCCGGTGGAGGGGGCGGGCATCACGATGCCGGCGCGCAGGATCTGCATCTTGCGCTGCTGGTCGGGCGTGAGGGACGCGCCTTCATACTGCTTGGTCGCATTGGCGAGGCGAACGGTGAGGAGCGTGCCTTCCGAACCGGCGCGGGCGGCGAGCCAGTCGGTGTCTTCCGTGATGAAGTTGGCGTTCACCCACGCGACGCGCGCGGCGTAGTCGGAGAAGTCAGAGAGTTCTTTTTCTGCGCCCGCGAGGAAAGTTGTCGCGTCGGTCTTTGCGGCTTCGCTGGTCGTGCCGCCGCCGCCATTGCAGCCGGCGAGCAGAAGGCCCACAGCGGCGACGCCGCCAAGCAGAATTTTTCTCATCACACCCGTCCTGTTGGAATATTGGCCCCTGATGGGATCGGCGCGGAGACTAGTCGGGGCTGGTTCCGGGTCAACCGGCGCGATGAATGTGCGGCTGCACAACGAAAACCGCCCCGGAAGATGCTTCCGGGGCGGTTTTGTCGTTCAGTTTTGGAAAATCCTACTGGCCGTTCGCCGTTGAGGCAGCTGTCGCGACAGGCGAGGATTGCGTCGGGTTGCCGCCGAGCGCCGTGTGGAGCGCGATCCACTGGTCGAGGCGGGCGCGGCGGTTGGCGATCAGCGCGCTCTCTGCGAACTCGGCGCTGTTGCGCACCGTGAACAGGTTGAGCAGGCTTTCCGAACCTTCCTGGTATTTCAGTTCGCCGAGGCGCAGCACTTCCTGCGAAGCGGTCGAGGCTTTCTGCAGGGCGACGTTGCGCGAGCCGAGCGTGTTGAACGTGTCGAGCGCGCCGACGATGTCGCCATAGGCGTTGATGATGGTCTGGCCATAACGCTCAAGAGCCGCGCGCTCCTGCGAGTTGGCGGTCTGCACGCGGGCATCGACCGCGCCGCCGTCGAAGATGACCTGCGCCAGCGAGGCGCCGATCGAGAGGGCGAGACCGTCGAAGTCGAACAGGTCGCTGGTGGTGTTCAGCGTCGTGTTGGACAGGCCGAGCGCAAGGTCTGCGTTCAGCTGCGGCCAAGGCGCCATCGAGGCGATGCGGGTGTTGGCGAATGTCTGGATCATGTTGAGTTCGGCCGCGACAACATCCGGTCGCGAACGCACGGTGAGTTCCGGCAGGCCGAGCGGCGGGGTGGTCGGCGGCTCGGGCAGGGCGCCCTGGATCGCCAGCTTGTTCTGTGGGAAGCGGCCAAGCGCGAGTTCGAGGGCGCGGACAGCGGCGCGGAGCGAGGCTTCCGACGCGATGACGGCGTCTTCGGCCTGGGCGAGGTTGGATTCACCGAGCACCAGTTCGTCACGGGCGATGGAGCCGGCGTCGAAGCGGGTCTGCGTGATGCGGAAGGTCTGGCGCTGGCGGTCGATCGACTTGCGGTCGAGGTCGAGCTGGAGCTGGCCCTCGATCACCGCGAAGTAGGCGCGGGCGACTTGTGCCGCGATCTGGCGGCGAGTCTGTTCGTACACGGCTTCGGTCGAGCGGAGGCCGGCGGCCGACGCCTGGATCGAGGCGTTGAGGTCGCCCATGATGTCGACGTCGTAGGAGGCGCCGAGCGCGAACGAATACTGGTCCTGGTTGTTGCCGAGATCGTCCGTCGGCGCGCTGGTGCGGGCGCCGACCGATCCGTTGATCTGCGGGAAGAGGCGCGAGCGCGTGGACTGCAGTGCGTATTCGGACTGGCGAACGCTTTCGATCGCAGCGCGGAGGCTGCGATTGTTCTCGAGCGCTTCCTGCACGAAGGAGACGAGCTGCGCGTCGCCGAAGACGCCGTAGTCGGAGATGACGGCTGCCGGATCGCCGGTCATCGGCGAGACGGTCCAGTCGGTGGGCATGCCCGCGCGCTTGGCCGTCATGGCTTCGAACGCAGGTTCTGCGATGGGGAGGTGGCCGCACGCCGAAGCGAGGATGGCCAGGGCGCCCGCGGACACGCCGCGGGTCATGTTGTTCTTAATCATATCTGAGCGCCTGGATTGGATCTAATTGAGCTGCCCTACGGGCGGGGAAGAAGCCGAAAACAAGACCGACGGAGGCCGCAGCCCCCAGTGCCGTCGCCACGATGATGGGAGACACCACCATCGGAGCAGAAGAGATCTGCGCGTAACCGAACACGCCGATCCACCCGATCGCCATGCCAATGAGCCCGCCCAGGGTGCAGAGCGCGATGGCTTCGAACAGGAATTGAAGAAGGATATCGCCGCCACGGGCGCCGATCGCCATGCGCAGGCCAATCTCACGCGTGCGCTCGGTGACGGAGACAAGCATGATGTTCATGACCCCGACGCCGCCGACGATCAGCGAGACAGCAGCAGTGAATGCAAGGAGCGTGCTCATCGTTTCGGCCACAGCTGCACGCTGCTTTATCATGTCGGCGAAGTTAACAACCATGAAATTGTCTTGCTGGCCCGGCTCCACGCGGCGGCGTTCGCGCATCAGCGTGGTGATCTCGTCCTGGGCTTCGGTCACGTCATAGCCCTCCTGCACGAGGACCTGTATCCGGGAAACGTGACGGGAAACCCAGCGATTGCCGCCCGTTATCCGATTCCTAACCATGCTTAACGGGGCGACCACGGTGTCGTCGCGGTCCTGGCCCATGCCGCCGCCCTGGCCTTTGGATTCAAGCACGCCGATGACTTCGACCGGCACGCTGTTGATGCGGATACGCTGGCCGATGACGTTGCCATCGGGGAAAAGGTTGGCTGCCGCCGTCTTGCCTAGCACGACGACAGCGGAGCCGCCCTGGGCTTCCTGCTCTGTGAACTCGCGACCCTCATCGACCTTCCAGTTGTTGACCAGGAAGAAGGATGCACTGCCTCCCTGTATGTTCGTCACCCAGTTCGCCTCTTCGGAGACTGCATTCGCCTGTCCGGAGAGTACGCCGGTGGCGGATTCGACGAAGGGGAGGTCGCCAACCGCGGCGACATCGGACTCGCTGAAGGGCCGGCCGGATGAGCCGCCCTGATTGCGGCCGCCCCGGTTCATCGAGCCGGGCTGCAGGTTGAGGACGTTGGTGCCGACGCTGTTGATCTGTTTCTCGATGGCGGCTTTAGCGCCTTCGCCGATCGACATCATCACCATGACCGAGGCCACGCCGATGATGATGCCCAGCATGGTGAGCAGGGAGCGCAGCGGGTTCGAGAAGAGGGCTTCCGCGGCAGAGGAGGTGGCGACGCCGTATTTCATGCGCGGCCTCCGCTTGCGAGCTGGAGTTCAGGGTGAGCGGTGTCGGACTCGATCTTACCGTCCAAGAAGTGGATCTGGCGTTTGGCGTAGGCGGCGACTTCGTTCTCGTGCGTGATGACCACGACGGTGATGCCCTGTTTGTTGAGCTCCTGCATCAGATGCATGATCTCGACAGTGGTTTTGGAATCGAGTGCGCCGGTGGGTTCGTCGGCCAGAAGGATTTTCGGATAGTTGGCGAGCGCGCGGGCGATGGCGACGCGCTGCTGCTGGCCGCCGGAAAGCTGCATCGGGCGGTGGTCCATGCGTGTGCCGAGACCGACCATTTCGAGGCAGGCTTTGGCGCGCGCATCGATGTCGCCGACATCCTTGCGGGCGTAGCGAAGGGGCAGGCGGACGTTCTGGAATGCATCCTGCCGGGCGAGCAGATTGAATTGCTGGAAGACGAAACCCAGCGTCTCGTTACGGAGATCAGCGAGTTCGTCGCGGTTCATTTCCGACAGCGCCCGCCCGTTGATCCACATCTCGCCGGATGTGGGGCGGTCGAGCGCGCCGATCAAGTTCATCAGGGACGATTTACCGGACCCAGATGGTCCCATGATTGCGACGAATTCGCCCTCGTGGATGTCCAGGCTGACGCCGTCGAGGGCGCGGACTTCCTGATCGCCCATGCGATAGACACGGGTGAGGTCCCGGCAGGAGATGATTGGGCGCGTGCTGGCCATGTCTATGCATTCCGCCGTCAGGGCTTCTGTTCGCCCTTGCCGGCGGTGATGGCGCGGACGACGAACATGTCGCCTTCCTTTGCGCCGCGAATGATCTGGGCGTTCGATCCGTCCGACAGGCCGATGGTGAGCTGGTGGCGTTCGAGATCGCCCTTGTCGTCAAGCTTGAAAACGGTGACGCGTTTCTGCGATTGCATCTCCGACATCGCTTTTGAAACAGCGGCGTATTCCTGTTCGTTGAGGTTGCGGCGGAAGACGGCTTCCTGAGTCTGCTGCATCTTGGCGCGGCGTTCCTGCATCGCCTGTTGCTGCAACATGCTCTGCGGTGGGCCGAAGCCGCCGCCGACGATCGCGCCGGCGCCGCCCTGCTGTTGCTGCGGGTTGGGGATGGAGGCCATGGCGCGCTGCATCTCGCCCTGCATTTCACCCATGATCTTCTCGACGCGCGCGTCGTCGACGCCTGCCGTCTTCAGCACTTCGCCGAACTGGGCGCCGGGGTTGCGGCCGTCCGGACCGCCGCCACCTTGGCGGTCTTGCTGGCGCGGGCCGCCTTCGCCCATCGCGACTGCTGCGCCGCCGCCTTGCCCGCCGCCGGGACCACCTGCGCCGGGGCCGCCCTGACCATTGCGCTCTGACTCAGCGCGCATGGCTTCGGCGATTTCCTTCGGCGGCTGGAAGCGTGTTGCGTCGTAGGCGATGCGCAGGACGTCTGCCACGCGATCAGCCGTGATCTCGACGTTGGCGGTCATGCCAGGCAGCAGCTTGCCGTTCGGGTTCCGCGCGTTGACGACAACGGTGTAGGTGACGACGTTCGCAGCTTCGGCGCCAAGCTGGCGCACCTGCACAACCGATCCCTGGAAGCGCTCGCCGGGGAAGGCGTCGACGGTGAAGACGACCGGGTCGCCATTGTCGATGCCGCCAATGTCTGACTCGACGACGGCGGCTTCAATCTCGATCTGCGAAAGGTCAGCGGCGACGACGAAGAATTTGGCGACGGTCTGCGATGACTGGACGGTCTGGCCGACTTCGACGGTGCGGCTGAGGATCACGCCATCGATCGGCGAGCGGATCTTGGTGCGCTCAAGCTTGGTGATCGCGTCCTGCACGGTGGCCTTCGCGGTCTCAAGGCCGGCGATCGAGGATTTCAGCGAGACCTCTTCGGTCTGCAGCGCGAGCTTGGCGTTGGTGTAGGTCTGGTCGGCCAGCTCCCATGCCTGCTGCGAGATGGCCTGCTGGTCGAACAGCGCTTTCTGGCGGACGAAGTTCTTCTCGGCCACATCAAGCGCCACCTTGGCGCGGTTGATCGAGGCGTGGTTGTTGTCGACGGCGGCTTCCGACTGGCGTTGGCGCGCGCGGGCCTGGTCGAGCACGTTCTGGAAGGTTTCGGGATCGACCTGGGCAAGGATCTGATCCTTCTTCACCGGGTCGTTGAAGTCGACATAGATCGCGGTGATCTTGCCAGAGACTTCCGAGCCGACATCGACCTTCTCGCGCGGCTGCACCGCGCCGGATGCCGAGATCACACGGGCGACGTCGCCCTTGCCGACGGCTACGGTCTCGTAGGTGTATTTGCCGGTCGCCGCGTTGGCGCCGCCGCCAAAGACCAGGGCAGTCGCCGCGATACCCACAATGACCGCCCCCGCGACCCCGATCAGAACTTTCTTGTCCATCTGAACTTTCCGTTGGCCCGCCGACCCCGGCAGGCACACGCCTTCATATGCGCACTTAAATGAACACCGCTCGTATTTCCGTCTGGGTCTCACGTAAATTTCAAAGTGGTAACAACGTGGATCAGACCCGCCAAAGGCGCTGAAACAAAGGCTTTTGAGGTGACGGTACGCCGCGTTTGACGCTTTCGCGCACGGGGGGATAATGCCCATGGCCGGGCGGTTTCCGTTTCGGCGTGTGCGGGCGTTCAAATGTTGAAACTCAGTTCAGGCAGGACGGCGGCGTGCTGGAGCTGAGGGATGTCTCCCGAGCAGCCGGCCGGGAGCCGGTCTTGTCGCGGGCAAGCCTTGTCCTGTCGCGCGAGGCGCCGACCGCCATTGTCGGGCTGTCCGCCTATGAGCGCGATGTGCTGATCAAGGTGCTGGCCGGCGCTGAACGGCC
>JAUYSA010000062.1 GCA_030696545.1 Hyphomonadaceae bacterium | reverse complement strand
AAAGACAGCATCCCGCAGGACGATTGCGTCCGTGCGAAGGAGAGATTGCGCCTGACGCGCCGTCCCCCTCCGTCTCGCGTGCTTCGCACGCGATCCACCTCCCCCTGCTTCGCATGGGGAGGCAAACCGCCGCCGGCGCCTTGCCTCCATCAGTGCGCAGCACTGGGGGAGGTGGATCGCCGCGTCTTCGCGGCGAGACGGAGGGGGCTAACGCGCACCAACCCAACTCAACTCCCAAAATCATACATATTGTTTTTCGATAAAAACTAAGCTACTAGTCTCTCAGCGGATGCCTTGGGTCAGAGGCGCAAATGCCCGGCGCAATGGATGTCCGTCCAAGAAGACCACAAAAAAGGGCAAACCTGATGCAACGCGCTTTCCTCCTCCTCATTCCGGCCGCCGCAGCCTTCGCTGCTTCCGGCTGCGTCGTCGGCAGCGCCAGCGGCGCTCCCTATTCGGAATCACTCCGCTCCACCTACACGGGCTTTGAAAAGATCGACGCTTCGGCCGGCGTCGAAGTCGTCGTCACGCAAGGCAATTTCGACGTGAAGGCCGAAAGCCCCGATGGCTCGGACCTCGACAGGCTGATTGTCGAAGTCCAGGGCAAGACGCTTCACATCGGCCGCAAGCAGACGATGATGAACTGGGGCGGCGGCCCGCGCTATCGCGTCACCGTTTCCGCGCCTGCCTATTCCGGCTTCGAAGTCTCGTCCGGCGCCAGCGTCGATGGCTCCAGCCTGCAACTCGCCGATGTCGAGATCGATGTCTCCTCCGGCGCCAGCATCGACCTTGCCGGCGCCTGCAAGACGCTCCGCGTCGACATCTCGTCAGGCGCCAGCTTCGATGGCGCGGGCCTGAAATGCGATACCGCGAATGTGGATGCCTCTTCCGGCGCCCATGTCGATGCGTTCGCCGCACGCGCCGCTGAAGCCAATGCCTCGTCCGGAGCCAGCGTCAGCTTCCACGGCAACCCTGCTTCGCTGGAGAAAGACGAATCCAGCGGCGGCTCGGTCAGCGCGCGCTAGGTCCGGGGAAACATCACAATGAAACGGATATATTGGCTCCTCCCCGCAGCAGCGCTGGCCACGACGGGTGGATGCGTCATGACCGAACCCTCCGAGAGCCGCACTTTCAGCCAGTCCGGCTTTGACAGCATCGACGCTTCCGGCGGCGTCAATCTGGTGCTGAAACAGGGGCCGTACTCGATCAAGGCGGAAGGCCCGAAAAGCAAGCTCGACAAGCTCGTCATCGCACAGGAAGGCACGACGCTTTCGATCCACCGCGAGCCGGTCATGAACTGGTTCAGCGTCAACGTCAGCGATCGCGACATCGTCACGATCACCGCTCCAAATTACGCGCGTATCGCAGCAAGCGGCGGCGTCGATATCGAAACCACCGGCCTCAGGCTTCCTGCCCTCGCCATCAAGGTCAGCGGCGGCGCAGACATCGACGCGACCGGCTTCAATGTCGATCAGCTCACCGTCGACACGTCCGGCGGCGGGGACGTGAACCTCGCCGGCTCATGCAAGTCGGTCACGATCGATGCCTCCGGCGGCGCTGATTTCAATGGCGAGAACTTCGCCTGCGAATCTGCCACCGTCACGGCGGCGAGCGGCGCAGACGTGGAAGTTCGCGCGTCAGCAGTCGCATCCGGCCGCGCGTCCTCGGGCGCGGATATCCGATTCCTCGGCAACCCGGCCACGTTCACCAGCGACCACGACAGCGGCGGCGAAGTCGAACTGCGCGCGCCCTGACTCACGGGCACCTGACTTGCGGGTACTGGAAAATGCTCATCCCGCTCCGATGTAACCCGGAGCGGGATCCAGGGCGCCATCGCTTGGGACGACGGCTCGCTGGATGACCCTGGGACCCGATACGCATGTCGGGACGAGCGAGAGAACCTTTCGGCTTCTAGCGTCCGACAGGGTTCATCAGAGTCACGCGCGAGTTGCGCGGGATGCCGAGTTCGGCGAACGACCAGCTCATGCGGCGCCCGTCGAGGACAAGAGCCTTGCAGTTGTCCTCGTTTATCCGGCGGAAGCCGACATCGAAGCGATCCTGACCGCGCTCACGCACGACGGCCTCGAAATCTTCCTTGTCGGTGCAGCCATTGGAGTGCGCGATGATCATCACTTCCGGCCCGCGCGAGCTGACCTCGGCGCCGAACACAGAGCCGAAATCATCATCGCGATCCCAGTGCGACTCACGCACATCCGCATCCACCACGATACAGCCGGAAAGCATCACGCCCGCCAGTCCTGCCGCGGCCAGTCCCAAAATCTTCTTCATCTCAGACCCCGTTTTTTGTTGTTGGGATCATTATCGATATTCGATATGAACGTGCGATGAATACGGGCTTAGCTCAGCGCCGCAAACGCGACAAAAGCCGGACAATGTCGGCCTGACGGTGAACGTCCAGCTTCTCGAAAATACTGGAGACCTGCTTGCGAATGGTCGACGCCGCAACATCGCGATGCGCCGCGAGACTGGCCACGTCGAGCCCGTCATGAAGCGCCATCGCGACCTCCGCTTCAGCCTCAGTCAGGCCGAACAGATCGTGCAGATCCTTCGTGATATCGGTCTGCGACGGATTGAAATCCTCCAGCGTAACCAGCACGTGCGCGCCGGGCAGCTGGTCGAGCGCCGGACCGCGAATGCGCAACGCAGTCATCGAGACAGGGCGGCTGCGTCCATGGCCCTGAACAAAGACACGGCGGCGCGCCTCCCTGCTTTCGACGTCATGAGCGAAAGCCCTGAGGCCGCCCAGCGATTGTGCGTCAGCTGAATTCGCGCTCCACAGCATCCCGTCGCGTACGCCGAAATCGGCGCGGAAGATGGACTCGGCGCCCGGCGTCACACCGATGACGCGTCCCGCGCGATCAAGCAGAACCGCCGCCACACCAGCCTGCACAAGACCCTCGAGCATTCCCGACGAACGCTCCTCGTAAAGCCGAGACGCCATGGATGCGATGTTCATGGCAAGCTCGGAAATGCGGCGGAAATCGCGGGCGCTTTGGCCTTCGATGACGCCGGCTTGCTCGGAGCGGCAGACGAAGCAGAACCACTCCTCAACGGCGCCCATGCGGAAGCGGATCCCGGCATAGTTCGCCATCCGCATCGGCACGAAAAGTTCGTTGTAGATTTCCGACTTTTTCCGCTCGGCCTCGCCGACAGCGCGATGGTCGAGATAGAGCGTGTTCAGCGGCAGCGGCCGCTCCGTGCGCGCACGATAGTCAACGTTGACCCAGCCATCGTTGAAATAGCGCGCAATGCCTTCGCCCTGCTCTTCGGGAACGATGAACGCCGGACGCGCCAGGTTCGAGCTTACAAGGCAGAAATAGTCGAAGCCCAGGCCACGCGCCGCTTTGCCCATCGCTTCCGGCAGCCGCTCGGGCTGGTACTGGCATTCCTCCAGCAGGGCCTCTGCCGCCGCCAATCGCAAGTGTATCTCCCCGAGCCAGCGTCGGACCCGCGCGGCCGGGAGAACTGTAGGGCTGCGAACCTTGATGCATCAAGCGGCTTGCGACGCGTGTGCAGGAACGCGCGTATCCGGCTGGCGGTTGGGTGCGACTTGGCGGCGCAAGCCGTCGAATTATTGGGAAACCCTGTTCAAAACGATCTGATACCGGGTTGACCCGAACACCTGCTTGATCCGATATCGAAAGTTCCGAGGCCCGTCCCCCCAACCCAGGGCCGAGGATGGAGGGGGCGCCGGGCAACCGGCGCCCCCGACACGTTTAAGGGTTACAGCCACTCACGCGGCCAGACGGTTTGCACCGCTCCCCGTAACCTCGGACATTGATAGCGACCGCAACGGGCACGGCCATTCCCCATTTTGGGTATGAACCGCGGCCCAGGGTTTCCGTCAGTCGATCTGATACTGCTCGGGCCGATAGCCCGGATCCGGATACTCCGGCTTCATCGCCTCAAGCGCACCCCTGATCAGCCGCGCCGCCGTGGCGTCGCGGCGCGAGCGCGAGTCCGCCGGCACGACATGCCAGGGCGCCCATGGCGCGGAGCAGCGCTGCAGCGCCGTCTCATAGGCATGCTGGTATTCGTCCCACAGCTTGCGGTCCTCGAGATCGCTTGGGTTGAACTTCCACCGCTTCTGGGGAACCTCAAGGCGTTCACGCAGCCGCTCGCCCTGCTCTTCCTTGGAGATGTGGAGCATCAGCTTGAGCACCCGCGTTCCGTTCTCCGCCAACAGCTTCTCGAAGGCGTTGATCTGATCGTAGCGCTGCTCAACCATTTTCGGCGGAGCGAGGTTGCGTACCTTGACGACCAGCACGTCTTCATACTGCGAGCGGTTGAAGACGTGGATATAGCCTTTCTTCGGCGCGCGGAGGTGCAGGCGCCAGAGATAGTCGTGCGCTAATTCTTCCTCCGTCGGCTTGCCAAAGCCAAAGACATTCACGCCGAGCGGGCTGGTGTATTTGAAGCATTCCTTGGTCGTGCCGTCCTTGCCCGCAGTATCGATGCCCTGCATGACGACCAGCAGCGCCCCGCCCTTGCAGGCGAACATGGCGTCCTGCAGTTCGTTGATGGCGAGCGCATCCTCCTCGAGAGAAGCCTTGGCGTCCTTCTTCGAGGCGAAGATCTGATCGCCCCGCGTCGGGCGGTCCTTCAGGGCGAAGGACTTGCGCTCCTTCGGATCCACAATGGTGGCGGCGTGGACGGTTTCGATGGACGGTTGGTCGGACATGGGCGCTCCCGGCTGGAGTCGGAGCCTAGCGCCTGGCGGCCCGCGAGTCCTGTTGTTCGCCTGGAAAGCGAAAGGGCGGCCCGTTTCCAGGCCGCCCTCTCTCGTGTCTCTTCAGTGGTCCGTCTTACGACGAGTAGTATTCGACCACGAGGTTCGGTTCCATGCGGGCAGCGTAGGGGATGTCTCCCAGCGCCGGCATGCGCACGAACTTGGCCGTACCGGCCTTGTGATCGACTTCCACATACTCGGGAACTTCACGTTCGCCCGAGCCCATGGCTTCGATGACCAGCGCCATGTTGCGCGACTTTTCCTTGACCTGGACGACGTCGCCAGGCTTCAGGGTCATGGAAGCGATGTTCGCCTTCTTGCCGTTCAGCGTGACGTGGCCGTGGTTCACGTACTGGCGGGCCGCAAAGATCGTGGGCACGAACTTGGAGCGGTACACGACAGTGTCGAGACGCGATTCAAGCAGACCGACCAGCAGCTCGGCGGTGTTGCCGGTGCGGCGCTCAGCCTCGTCATAGGTCTTGCGGAACTGTTTTTCCGTGATGTCGCCGTAGAAGCCCTTGAGCTTCTGCTTGGCCATCAGCTGGATGCCGAAATCCGACGGCTTGTTCGAACGGCGTGCGCCGTGCTGGCCAGGGCGGGTCTGGCGAGTGTTGATCGGGGATTTCGGGCGACCCCACACGTTTTCACCAACGCGGCGGTCGAGCTTGTACTTAGCGTTCTGGCGCCTGGACATGGTAGCCTCTTCTTCGACGCGCTCCGGCGGGACCCCAATGGCCCTCGCGATCTCAACGGCGGCAACGCATCACCCGTAATGTCCGGCCCTTTCGGGCGCGGAAGCGGGCAAAAACAGGATCGGCGGGGGAAAGTCAACCCAAAGGCCGGAAACAGGCCAAAACGGCAGGTTCGCGGCTCATTTTTGCGGTTGGCCCGCGGCGCCATGCAGTAAGCCAGACAACAGGTGCGCTGGAACGTTGGCCAGCGTCTGTTCCTCTTGAAAACTTGCGCCAACTCGGAAATGTGAGCGGCTTGTCGGCCGCGACGGCCCTCGGAGCGTTAAAGACACATGGAATTTTTCACGCCCGAAGCCATCCAGGCTTTCTTCACCGTGGTCATGATCGACCTGGTCCTCGCAGGCGACAACGCAGTCGTCATCGGGCTTGCCGCCGCCGGCCTGCCGAAAGAGCAACGCGGCAAGGCGATCCTCGTCGGGGTTCTTGCCGCCACCGTGCTGCGCATTCTTTTCGCGCTGGTTGCGACACAGCTTCTTGCCATCATCGGCCTGCTCTTTGCCGGCGGCGTCCTGCTGCTTTGGGTATGCTGGAAGATGTGGCGCGAACTGCGCACGCCGCACGGCCATGATGACGAAGCAATCGAGGGCAAGGACCTTGATGGCGACGGACGAATTGCCGGCAACAAGATCTCGAAGAAGACGCTCGCTCAGGCGATTACCCAGATCGTCATCGCTGACGTTTCAATGTCGCTGGACAATGTGCTCGCGGTTGCGGGCGCGGCGCATGATCATCCATGGATTCTGGTTTTCGGCCTTGCGCTGTCGGTCGTGCTGATGGGCGTTGCGGCCACGTTTATCGCGCGGCTGCTCACCAAGCATCGCTGGATCGCCTATGTCGGCCTGGTGATCATCCTGTACGTTTCGGTCCACATGATGTGGGATGGCGGCCTGCAGGTGTATGACTGCAACCCGACATGGTTCGGCCAGACCGAGATCGGCCCGCACTGTCCGGCAAGTTTGGCAGGGCCGGCCGCTGTCGCTCCGCACTAGGCAGCTAGAACGTTCCCGACACGAACAGCCGGACGATCGGGCCGAACGTGCGATACCGCTCATCGGTGAAATCCACCGGATTGGTTCGCAGGCGCGGTGAGTCCGGATCGTTCGGATCGGCAGCCTGATAGACATCACGCCTGGAGTTCTCGGACGTATCATTGAGGTTCACGGCCTGCAGCCGCACCTTCATGCCGAAAACATCTTTGTTCTCGATCGAGAAGAAATTCACCGACGGCGCATTCCATTCGCGCGACACCTGACCGAGGCGATAGTTGGCGTAGTTCTGGTATTCCTCCAGACCGCCTGTCAGCGTCCATGGCGTGCCCGGAATATCCCACCGCAACGCCACCGTGCCGGTGATCTTTGGATAGTTGCTGATCTGGCGCGGCTCGCCCGTCAGCGGATCGTCAAGTTCGCTGTCGCGATAACGCCAAGAGAACTCCGTCTGCAGGCCCTTCGCCCCGAGCTGGTCAAACTTGATCGTGCCTGACGCTGTGATCGAGGCGGCCCAGGCATCGTCAATGTTGCCAACGCCCTCGCCACGGATGTCGGCGATGTTGGAAACCTGCTGCCCCAGCGCATTGATCGGAACGAGGTCGACCACGTCCTCGATGCGATGGTATTCGCCCGCCAGTTTCACCGCGCCCCACGCGCCGAGCGACTTGTTGATCTCCGACGACAGTATCCACGACTGCTCCGGCACGAGCTCCACATTGCCCGTCAGCGCGTTGTTGTCCTGGATATCGACCGACGAAAGGAAGTCGCCGAAATCCAGCTTGCCGACCTTGCGCTCGCCCTTGAACGACACGTCGAGCGTATCGTCGACCTTCCAGACCAGCGCGACGAAACCCTTCGGCCGCACGAACTCGCGCGTCAGGCCTCCGGCGCCCTTCTGCACCAGTTCGGAGTATTCGACGCCAAGCGAGCTCTGCAGGCTCCACGCGTCGTTGAGCTTGCGGCTGTAAGACAGGTTGGTTTCGGCGCGGCGCTCTTCAACCCGTGCAGTTCCGCCCGCCAGCATCGCAAGATCGTAGCTTCCATCGGGCTCGCGCACGCCGAAATCGGTGGCGAGGTCGAGAAAGTTGAACGCGCCTTCCGCCGCGACTTGCATGTCGCCGCCGAACGCCGAGAAGCCGTATTCGCCACGAACGATGCTCTCGCCTTCTTCAGCATGTTCAAGAACGCGTTGTCCGGTATCGGCGATGAAAGCGCCGCCATCATCGTAGGATTCGACGGTGACGAGATCGTCGCCCTCCTCGTAGCTATGCAGCGCGATCAGCTTGAGGCGGCCGGGACCGAAATCGAACTCGTAGTCTGCGCCGAGTTCGCCGCCACGCTCATCCTCGCCAATCCCGGTATAGCGATAGCTGGGGTCGCTGTTCACCGGATTGCGGAGCGAATCCTCGCGGCCAACAAAGTTCAGCGAACGAAGCGAGACGTTCATGTTGGCGATCGCGCCATCGGTGGCTTCGTAAGTGACCGTAGCAGCGAGGCTCGGCTCTTCTCCTGCGCCATTGAAACCTTCGCGCCGCAGGTCCACCAGATCGCCCGAGCCATCGCGAATGATGCCCGGACCGTCATGGCCATTGTGAAACTCAGCCAGATCTAACGCGGCAGACCATGACCAGCCGTCTTCGGTCTTGCCGTTGGCCGACACGGACCCGCGATACCAGGACGGCTGCAGGTTCTCACGGAATTCTGGGACGATCTCCCAATTGCCGCTGAACGCATCGACATGGGCAATGACGTTCGCAACCTGCCCCGACAGGCCAGGTATGTTCAGCATCGCGCCGTCGACGATCTCGATCCGCACAACGCTCTCAGCCGAGATGCGGCCCAGCGCGGTTGCGGCGTCGTTCGACTTGCCGGAAACACGGCGGCCGTTGATCAGCACGTTCTGCTTGGCCTGCCCGAACCCGCGCTCGTCTTCATCATCACCACTGATGCTGAAGCCGGGAATGTTGTTCACCATGTCGGCGGCGGTTTTCGGCGCGAAACGCGTGAAATCAGCGGGCGCGTAAACCTGAGCCTGAGAGGCCGACTGTGTTGCGGGCGTTGCTTCCTGCGC
Organism: Hyphomonadaceae bacterium; assembly: GCA_030696545.1. Taxonomy (GTDB): domain Bacteria; phylum Pseudomonadota; class Alphaproteobacteria; order Caulobacterales; family Hyphomonadaceae; genus UBA7672. Next base: position 3,310 of record JAUYSA010000062.1, on the reverse strand, counting down.
GATCGCTACAGGCGCTGCGCCCAGCGCCATCAGTCCGCCTACGATCGAAAGCGTGCTGGCGTTAGAAACGAGGCGCGCACGTCCGCCTGCCCGGCGGGCGCCTATCTGACCTGTCGACAATGCTCGTCCCCTGACCTTGACGGTTTCTGTGGAGACGCTGATCCCTCCGACAGGGGCAGCGACTCAGTACGACTGACTGCTAGTCCTAGTTCGCCGATTTCGTTTCCGGAACAGCGCCGTTGGCGCGCAGGTAGGCTGCGATCTCGTCATTTCCATGACGCTCAGCCATTTTGAGAGGCTTGATCGAGCTGCCAGGGCGCGATGCAAGGTTCACATCAGCGCCCTTCTCGACCAGCAGCTTCACCATGCCGAGATCGCCTTCACGTGCCGCTTTGACCAGCGGGGTATCATCGCCGGCGACATACGCGTTCACGTCAGCGCCACGGTTGAGAAGAAGCTGCGCTATCGGCATAGCGTTGTTCTCAGCAGCAACGCTCAGCGGTGTGCCGGCGCCCGGGAAGCCAAGGTTTACGTTGGCGCCCGCATTGATCAAGGCGCGCGCCGCATCAGTGCAGTTGCTGTCGGCCGCCGCCATCAGGGCTGTTCCCTGGCCCGGCATCACGGAATTTATGTCCTGCTTCTTTTCACCGATCAGCCGGTTCAGTTCCGCGACATCGCAATCATCCGCGGCTTCATAGAGAGCTGAGTAGCCGTGCCGCGAGCGATCAAGGTCGAACTTGATGCGGTCGAAATCACCCCGGGCCCGGGCCGCTTCGATTTCCGCGCGGGCCGCCGCCATCGCTTCGCGAGCGATCGCCATGCCATCATGGCTTTCGCGGACCGCAGCGGCGATTTCTTCACGGTGAGACGCTACTTCTTCGCGCGCCTGATCCAGGGCCGCACGGATTTCCGCCTGCAACTGCGGACCGAGGGTTGCTCTCATTTCCTCGCGCGCTTCCTGCAGGGTCTGACGCAGTTCTTCGCCGTCAAATCCTTCAAGGCTCTGCCACTGGTCCATGTTGTCGGGATCGATCCCGGCTTCCTGGAGCGAGCGCCGGACCTCTTCCATGATGACGGGCATTTCGCGCATCACTTCGTCGTTCACCGAAGCCGAAATCTCGGCGCCCAGCGCGGCCATCTCGACGGAGAGCTCCGTGAGATCAGCCTGCAGTTCGGGCGAGAGGCCGGATAGCGCCATCTCGAGTTCTGGGATCATGGAGCTCATCAATTCGTTGATCTCGTCGCCGAGGCCCGCGAAATTCTGGCCTTCCCACTGGAAGTCGAAATCTCCGGGGCCACGGCCATCGAGTTCATTCGAGCGCTGTTCGTCGATCATCGCCTGCTGACCGGGTTTTGGCGACGTGAGGTCGATCGCACCTTTCGAGTCCGGGGATTGCGCCTCGGCCGTGAAGCGTGGCGTCACCATTGCGGCGACAGCAACCGTCAGGGCCAGGCCAGCGAAAGCGAGACGCCCCGAATACTTCGCGGGATGACCGCCGGTCTTTGCAAGATCGATCAGACGCTTGATACGACGGCCGAACTGCGAGCGCGGACCAATGGCGCCGACTGCGAGCTTGGGCGCACGCACCCAGAGCTGGTTCTCGGCCTGCGTCGTCAGCGAGCGCGCAAAGGCTTTTGCATCGCCCGTCCGATCCACGGCCGCTTCATCACAAGCCACTTCACGTTCCTCGTCGAGGCGGCGGCTCATCCAGTAGAGCGCGGGGCTCCACCACATCAGCGCCAGCACGACGCGCTGTCCCAGAGCGGCGAGCATGTCGTGGCGGCGAATATGGGCGTGCTCGTGCTCAAGCAGCGCCGCCATGCCAGGCGAAGCAAGCGCAATGGACTCAGGCAGGACGATCGCAGGCTTGAACAAGCCAGCCGCCATCGGTCCCGGCGCTTCGGGGCTCACCACGACACGCACGCCTTGCATGCGTCGCTTGAGCGCTTCTGGCAGATCCGCAGGCTTTGCGCGCGCCACCAGCTGCTCAACGGCGATGAGGTCACGGCCAGTACGGGCCAGCAGAAACACCGCGCCGGCAAACCAGATCGCCAGCAGCGGAAGGCCAAGTTCTGGCAGCTTTATCTCGGGCACGGTGAAAAGCGGCACGTAGGTCTTCGTCGCAATATGAGCAGCCACCGGCTCTGCAGGCGCAGCCGGAGCCGCGGGCGGCGTCACGATCGCGCTAACCGGCGCCGCGCCTTGTTCAAACACGGTAGGCATGACCATCGGACTGGCCGGAACGACCGGCTGAACCGGCATCACCACTTCGATCGTCGCAGAGTTCGCAAGGCTCACGGGTGCGTTGAGCTGCTTCAGCAATCCCGCAACGATGGTTTCGCCGGGAATGAAGGCAGCCAGCGGCAGCGCGAGGCTGGCCACAAACGCTGCAGCCGCCAGGCTGTAGCGCGTCGCGCCTCTCATCCGCTTTCCGAGAATGAGGACACCGGCGAGCACGGCGGCCAGCGCCACGCTCTGCCAGAGATGTCCGAAGATCATTGTTTGCGGCAGGCTCACATCAGTCATTGCCGTCCTCCGGGGAGATCTGGTCGAGTTCGTTCTTCAGCGACTGGAGTTCATCAGCGCTGAGACTCTCGTTTCTTATGAGATGCTGCGCCAGCTCGGTCGGCGAGCCTTCGAAGAAGGTCGAGACCATCTTGCGCAACGCGCGGGAGCGCGCATCAGCGCGCGAGACAGTAGGCTTGTAGATGAAGGCGCGGCCATCCTGGCGCGGCTTCACGTAATCCTTGTCCGTCAGGATACGCAGCAGCGTCAGCACCGTGTTGTAGGCAACCGGATAGCTATCCTCGAGCGCGTCGGTCACGTCCCGCACACTCGCCTCCCCCTTGTCCCAGAGCACGCGCATGATGCGTTGCTCCGCTTCAGTCAGGACATCGGATCGTGGCTTGGGCATGGCTTTTTGTCTCTTCTGCCTTGTCTCTTTGGCCGGCGTCCTGACCGATTCCGCAGACAACTAGTTCCTTAGGTGCCGGACATTCCCGTTTATCGATAATCGAGTCAACTAGGTTTCTAGTTGGCATCCGCATTTTTTTGGGAATCGAGAGCGCAGTCGAAATGCTCCAAGTTCAGATCAAGTGCCGGGAAGTAAATTCAGTGGGTCAACTTAAGTAAAGCTGCGGCGCACCATCACAGGCACAATCCAGTTTTTACAGATTGGCGACAAAATCGGCTGAACCCCCACGTCGGAACTACGTTGTTCCTTCTCCACGGGGGCGAACGCCCCGATTTCTGGAGAAATAGACATGATTCGCACGCGACTCATCGCAGGCCTTGCTTTCACAGCACTTT
>JAUYSA010000004.1 GCA_030696545.1 Hyphomonadaceae bacterium | reverse complement strand
CTCGTTACGGCTGCTTCCTTCCGGACCTGACCGGGTTGGCGAACTGCTCGTCCGCAACCAACCTGCACCTAGGTTATAGGAGGCCGCGCGTGCTGCTGCAATGTTTGGCGATGAATCAGGGTGATTCAGGGGGACCCGGGTGGCCAATCCAGCAGAATCGTGGACGAAAGTGTTGATGGGGGACGTCAATCTTGCTGGCGCGTGGGGCGCCTGAACATGGCTGATACTGGGAACCGTTACGATATCTTCGTCAGCTACCGCCGGGCTGACCGGGAGCTGGTGGCCTCAGTGGTCCGCCGCCTGGAACAGCGCGGGGTCGCGGTCTGGTACGACGCCAATATCGAAGGCGGGGCAGACTGGCGCGAAACGATCGTCGAGGCCCTCACCAACTCCCGGATGCTGGCGATCTTCTTCTCAGAGGAATGCAATAATTCCCGCCAGCTCAAGAAAGAACTGGCCGTCGCCGACAGCCTGGCAAAACCCGTCGTTCCGATTCTCATCGAGAACACCCAGCCGCGCGGCGCCTATCTATATGAGCTGGCCGATCGCAACTGGATCCAGGTCTTCCCCGATCCGATGGCGCATATCGACGAGTTGGTCGAACACCTCGCCGCACTGGCCGGAAAATCCGATGATGGACCGGCGGCCAAGCGTCCGCCCAGCGTCCTGAAAAGCGCCCCGGCCCCGCAAGCCGCAAACGACGACACTCTTGAAGAAAAAGAGAAGAAGCTCGACGAGGCTATCGGCGAACTGATCTCCGAAGCCGTCGACCCCGGCCGCGCCGCACCCAAGGCTGCGGATGCCTATGTCGGCCGCGTCGGCTCAAGCGGAACACCGATCCGCAAACTGCCGGACATTCCGCCCTTCCGCTACATCGACTGGCTGTTCCTTATCCCCGGCTTCATCGCCATCGCGGCTTGGCAACTGATCACCACAGCAGGACAATACACGCCCGACACTTCCGATCGCGGCGTTGCGATCATCGCCCTCTACTGCCTCGCCTTCGCCGGCATCTATGGCGCTGTCGTCTTCCCGGTCCGCTACTATCTGCGCTGCCGCCCTGTGCTGGTCGCCCTTATGAAGTATCTCGCCACCTCTGCGATGTTCTTCCTCGCCGGAGCTGGCGTGATGCTCTCCGGCCTGGACCGGGGCTACATGCAGGGCGAAGATTTCATCGGCTTTCTGAGAATATTCGGCCTCGCCTGGGTCTTCCTCTCGCTGATCGCATTCGCCATCTATGGCGTCCTGGCCGGGCAACGTGCGATACGCAGCTTCCGATCGAACATCAGGAAGCTCTGACCCCGTGCCACTTTCCAAGGCTGCCGCTGATATCCCGCTTGTTCCCGCGGGGCTCGATCGCGCTGCGCATCATCGCCGCGATCCGGCATGGCTCGACGCCGCATTCAATTCGGATCGCGCCCGCGTCCTCATGATGCGCGAAGGCCAGATCCTTGTCGAAGGCTCGGCCCCTGCCTCCGCGCCCGCGCAGATCGGCGCACCGCTGCCCCCCGGCCGCCCCGTCCTCTGGCTGGGGTCGCAAGCGGGAATGCTCTCGCCAAAAGCCACGCGCATCTTTCTCGGCGAGACGGTGAAAGGCTCACCCGTCTTCGCGCTGGAGATGCCCACCTCGTTCAGTCTCGACAGTTCGCCCATAGCGGGCCTTGGCGTGTTCGACGATTTCCGCGCCGCCGCGTCAGCGTTCGACGCGTTCAACGGCGGTTGCGCCGCCACTGCGCGCGCGATCTTCGAATGGCATCGCCGCCACGGCTTCTGCCCGAACTGCGGCGCGCGCACAAAGATCGTCGAGGCAGGCTGGAAACGCGTCTGCGAGGATTGCGCCGCCGAACATTTTCCCCGCGTCGATCCCGTCGCGATCATGCTGGCCGTGCGCGGCGACAAATGCCTGCTCGGCCGCCAGAAGGCGTGGCGTCCAGGCTTCTGGTCGTGCCTCGCCGGTTTCGTCGAACCGGGCGAGACGATCGAACAGGCGGCCGCCCGCGAAATCTTCGAGGACGCCGGCGTCCGCTGCACCACGAAAGCTGACTATCTCTTCTGCCAACCCTGGCCCTTCCCGTCCTCGCTGATGATCGGAATGATCCTCGAAGCTGATGGCGAAGAGATCACGGTGGACGAATCCGAACTCGAAACCGCGCGCTGGTTCACCCGCGAAGAAACTGCTTCGATGATGGCCGGCACGAACCCCGACGCGTTTCCGCCGATGCACTTCGCCATCGCCCATCACGTCATCAAGGCGTGGCTCGAGCGCGGTTAGATCGCAACCAGCGGAACGTCATCCGGCAGAGAGTCAATCATCTGGGCAAGACGATGATCGTCGAGGCGTTTGGCGTAAACGTCTTCATAGATCGTCCGCAGCCAGCGCTCGACAATGTTAACGTCCAGCGTCCCGATCTCAGGGGCGGCCAGCGCGAGCAGCCACATCGCAGGCGGTTGTCCATAGTCTTCGAGCGGCAGCTGGTATTCGAGGCCATCGATCCGGCGGCAGCCGAGCTTGCGATAGAAGTTGAGCCGCCTCGCCTGAGCATCGCTTCCGCGATCGGCGTCGACCTCGACCAGACCCATGCGGCCCGGCCCCGCGATGGCGCGGCTGGCCAGAAACAGCTGCGCGCCGATGTTTGCGCCGCGCGCTTCGGGAATGACGGCTGCATATTCGAACAGCCAGAAATAATCCTCGGTCGGAACATAGGCGACCGACATGCCGATCATCTTCCGCTCGCGCCGTGCGACGAAGAAGCGATAGTCCGGCCGCAGCAGAAGCCTGCGCAATCCTTCTTCGGTGCGCTGCTCTGTCAGCTCGATAGCGTCGTGATAGATCGCGAACGCCTCGGCAAAGCCTTGCGCGTCTCCGGCCATCAAGGGTTGGATGATGATGTCGCTCACCGACGATCCTTTGCGTGATTCTCGTTCATCGCAGCTCCAAAACGAAAATGCCCCGCAATTGCTTGCGGGGCATCTCGTATCAGACAGCTCTCAGTCGAGAGCAATCAGTTAGAAGCTGCGCACGTAGGAAAGCGCGTAGGCGTCGACTTCACCGTTATCATAGTCGTGACGGGTCCAGTCGCCGCGGATGCCGTCAACCGGCGTCAGGTTCCACTGCGCGCCGGCGCCGTAAGCGAGGCCGTCATCGTCGCCACCCGGCGATGTTTCGATGCGCGAGACACCCACGCGGCCGAACACGTCGAACGACGGATTGATCGGCAGCTTGCCGACGGCATAGACGCCGATCTCGCTATCGAGTTCGGTGCCGCTGTCGTCAGCAATGCCGATCGAGCCTTCGCCTTCAACAGCGAAGTTCGGGCCGAAGCCAACGCCGACACGGCCCGTAACGGCGCCGAGGCTTGCGCCGCCGTCACCTTCGAATTGGGTGTAACCGCCCGAGACATAGATGTTCGAGGTCTGGGCTTGGGCGGACATAAAGGCCGGAGCGACAAGCATCGACGCTGCAGCGAGGGCAAGTTTCATTTTCATGGGGAAGACTCCAGTTGTTTCTGGAGCAGGTTCCGACGGGATTGCGTGATCCCGGCAGTAACACCCGCTCTGGTTTCAGTGCCGAACCGGCCCGGTCGCCCTTTCGAGGCTTCCCGCTCCGGCTCATCTATCCACCCAGCGTCAGGGCGGTATGCAGCCTAAATAGGCACGCGACAAACCAGTTCCTCGGAAGATCAGGATTAAAGATTGCAAGGTGGCGCCCACGCCACACAAAGAAGATAACCTTACCGGCGCTTCAATCTTTATGTCCGAAACATGTCGAATGCTTTCGACAGGCGCACGAATACTGACCGAATATTTGTGTCGACCAAATCTTGCGGATTCTGTTGGAGAAAACGGCTTTAGCGGCGCGGTCTGGAAACGCGCGGCACCTATTTCCGCTCCCCAATTGTGACATTGGCGGGGCGGACACCGTCCGTGTCCGGATTGTCATGGTGAACGAGGTCTTACGACCGTCCCGGAGCCGTCGAGCGGTAGGGATGGGCCGCGAAGACCCCGAGATGGCGAACCTGGGTTGAGAAGAACCCAAGCTCCTCCAGCGCCCGCTGAACCGCCGGGTCATCGGGATGCCCTTCGACCTCCGCATAGAACTGCGTTGCGTTGAACGAACCGCCTAGCTGATAGCTTTCCAGCTTGGTCATGTTCACGCCATTGGTCGCGAACCCGCCCATGGTCTTGTAAAGCGCCGCCGGCACGTTCCGCACGCGGAATACGAAAGCCGACACCCAGGTCACGGCGGGGTCCCGCTCAGGCGGCGCCGCATCGCGACTCATGATCACGAAACGCGTTGTGTTGTGGGCAGCATCCTCGATGTTCTCGGCGAGAATATCGAGGCCATAGACCTCGGCGGCCAAACGCGGCGCGATTGCCGCCTGAGTCGGATCACCAGCCTCGGCCACTTCACGGGCGGCCCCGGCGGTATCGGCCGTGGTTTTGGCCTTTATTCCCCTCGCCCTCAGGAAGTTGCGGCATTGGCCCAGACCCATGATGTGGCTGTGGGCGCCCTTGATGTCCTCCAGCTTCGAGCCCTTGAGGCCCATCAGCTGAAAGCGGATCGGCATGAAATGCTCGGCGATGATCTGCAGGGGCGATGTCGGCAGGAGGTGGTGGATATCGGCCACCCGGCCGGCGATCGAGTTTTCCACCGGGATCATGGCCAGTTTGGCGTCGCCACTGGCTGCCGCGGCGAAAACATCCTCAAACGTGGCGCACGGCAGCGGCTCAAGGTCGGGATAGACCTCGCGGCAGGCGATATGGGAGTTGGCGCCCAGCTCCCCCTGGAAAGCGATCTTGTTCATCAATGTTCCTCAAGACGTCGCAACGAGCAGCGTCAACGCACCTGAACCGCGACAAGCGCGTTGTAGGTGAGCATCCACACAACAGCCCCTCGAATAGCCCCGAAGCGCACATCTTTAAGAGAAAACTTCCGTATCACCGTGGACGTCGCAAGGTCCCAGACTTCGACTTTCTTGCGGTCAGATGCCAGACCCAAGTGGGCGTCATCTGACACGCACACCCAGCCCCAGCCAGTCTTCTCGTTGTGCACATGCCTGGAAAGCTCACGCCCTAAAGAGAAGATACGCAAATGCCCGAAGTTCTTTACTGCAACAAAGCCTGCTCCGACCGCGTCGAGCATTGCATCACCCTTCTCACTCCATTTTCCGGCACCAGAGGCGGTCTTCCATACCCGCGTAGTCCCATCACTGCCGCTAGAAACTGCGAAGATGCCATCGTCGGAAAAGGCGATGCTGGTCGCGTTCGTTGATTTGATATTGCTGCGCGATTTAATGTACGGCTGGTCTCCAACATACTCCGTCACGATTTCGGAGCCCCCGTCGTAGTAGCTGTAGTGTCCGCCAAACTGGGACACCCGAACTCCATTTTCGCGATATACTTCCGCGTTGCCTAGGGGGACTGCACCGACGAGGTCTCCTGTCCTTGCGCGCGCAAGCCTGTTCGACCCGGGGCCAATTCGGGCCTTCGCTGTATTTTTGTTCGCTTCCCAATCCCAGAATTGTAGCTCGTCGCCTACAGATACGACGACGGTCTTTCCAGAGGGACCAAATATTGCGGCTTTGACCTGTCCTATAATCTGCAGGACTGCGGCAGGCTTTTTGTTATCAAACCCAAAAACTTGAACCGTGTGTCCAGCTGCGACGAGAAACAGGCTGCGCGATGGGTGAAAGTCGATAGAAACGACCTTCCATTTGAACCTAACTTTGATCAAAGGCCTCGACGAGATGGCCCTAAAAACCGCCGCTCTGTCCCGATTTGCCAACAGTGCGTGCGTACCGGCGGCGTCCAATTGGAATTGGTCGCAACTTCCGGAAACCTTGAACTTCTTCATTCTGCCCCTCCGCAACCACCGCTGCTCCTATTCCCCCAGCCTGCCGAAGAGGGCAACCGAAATAGGGGCTTAGCTGGTCAGGCTGTGCGTCATTTCGCCGGGCTTTCTCTGGTTGCTGGGGTCCGGCTAAAATGCAAGAAAGCCCCGCGCGTGCGGGCGCGAATCGAGTTTTTTGGGGCCCCGCTTTTCAGGGACTGGAGCACGGTCAGACCATGAGCGATCTGGGCTTCAACAAGATTGCCTTCTGCATCCTCGGCACGGGCCTCGCACTCATCGGCCTGAACGAGGCTTCGCATTCGCTGTTCCATACCGCGCATCACGAGAAGCCCGGCTATTTCGTCGATGTCCCGGAAGTGGCCGCTGGCGGCCCTGCCGTCGTCGAAGGCCCGCGTGACTACTTCACCCTGATTTCCACCGCCGATCTCGTGAAGGGCGAGGAGCAGCACAAGAAGTGCCTCCAGTGCCATACCTTCACCCAGGGCGGCGGGGACCTGCAGGGCCCGAACCTGTACGGCGTTCTCGGCCGCGACATCGCCTCGCACGGCAGCTTCAAATACTCCACCGGCAATGGCTCGCTGACGGAGATCGAAGGCGTCTGGACCTACGAAGCCCTCGATCATTTCATCGAGCGTCCGAAAGGCTTTGCGTCTGGCACGGCAATGAACTTTGCCGGCATCAACAGCCGCCTCACCGGCCTGCAGGACCGCG
>JAUYSA010000514.1 GCA_030696545.1 Hyphomonadaceae bacterium | reverse complement strand
CCAGCCGCGCCTCGACCTCCGCAGCCGTCAGCCGGTTGGCCAGCACGCGCACAGCCCCTGCATCAATCGCCGCATGAAGCCCTCGCGATCGCGGCGCGCAGCCATTGATTGGCATGAAAGTTCGCGGATGCTTCGCACTGTCATACCCGCGCAGCCGATCTGACCGCAGATAACCTATCGGCTTGTTCAGCCAGCCGTCGCTCGCGCGATCAAGCCAGCTCGCCAGCCCGTTCAGCTGCCGCACGGCATTCATCTGCGGATCGGCAATCACGATCATCCGATGCGCCGCCACCCGCGACTGCCTCGGTATCCGCAACTCCGCCGCGTTGATGCTCCATCCGGTCATCGGACAAAGATAGTGTGCTTATTGCTGCTTGTGAAACTCCGGCGGCAGCGCCGTGGCGCTTGCTTGCCCTTTCACCCACGCCGCGCCCTGCCGCCGCACGATTTCGACCAGATTGCCCATCGCCAGATGCATGTCGATCAGGTGCAGCCCCCATTGCGGCTGCACCTTGCCGCCAACAACCACATCGCCATTGATCGTGTCGGTCCGCGCATCCGCGGGGTCGGCATTCACGCTCACTTCCAGATAGCTGACCCCGCCCCTATCCACGCACTGCGCTGACAGCAAGGCCGGCAGCATCACGAACGGCGTCTCGATTGCCGCGCCATCCGCTGTCCACGGCGCAGGCGTCGCCACTTCGTCGAACAAAACCGGCGTCACCGGCAGCATCGGCTTCAGCGCGCCACCCGATCCATCCAGCTCGGCCGGATTGGCGCACGCCACTTTCCTTCCCGCCGTCTGCGCCTTGCCGAACAGAGTGTCCGCCGGAGGCCCTTCGCCCGCGCGGAACGCAGACCATGCAATCACGCACCGCACGCTGTCCGCGCTCCGGCACAACGGCACGCCTGCGAACGATCCGCCCACGCTGCCACTATTCGACACCTCCACGCCCGCGCCCGGCAACACCGCAGACACCAGCTTGTCCTGCGCTGGCTTGCCGTCGATCTCAGCCGCGATCAGCCGGGTGAGAAGCCCCGCTCCCTGATCGTGCCCGATCAGCGCGACGCCACGCCCCTGATTGTCGCTGGCGAGGTATCGCTCCCACGCCGCCTTCACATCGGCATAGGCCAGTTCGCGATCGCTGCCCGGTTCTTCGCCCACGAGTATCTTGCGCAGCGAAGCCACAGTCACTTGCCGGTAGATCGGCGCATAAAGACGGCACACTGCTCCGAACCGCGCCGCCTGCTGGCGCGCAATCTCCATCTCTTCCGGCCCGGCGATCGTGTCGGAGTTTGCCGACGCATCGCGGGACACGGTTGGATACACATAGAAGCAGTCAATCGGCGGATCGCCTGCCGGCGCGAAGGCTTCCCGCGTCATCCGTCCGTCGGCTGCAATGCTGGTCGCAGTCGCTGCCTGTTCACACGCATCCTGCTGATCAGGACGGCACAGCCACGAACCCGCCTGCGCGTAATCCATAGGCGCAACAGGGTCGACCGCCGGAGCCGCATCACTGCTATCCGTTACGGCAGGCGCCTCCACCACAGCCTGCGGCGTGCTGTCGCCGCAAGCGCCAAGCGCGACCAACGCCGCAGTCGCGATAATCGCCTGCGCACCGCGATTCACCTGTGTTCTACCCATGATCGCGCGCCACCCTCGCCTTTCTTCAATGTGGCGTCTCCCGGCCGCACGTCAAACAAAAGCGCGCGATCAGGCGCCGGTTGTCCCTTTGCAAACCAGCCAGCGCTAGGGCAAGTTGCCGCGCAAATCGGAGCGCCACCGCGGAAAGTCTGGCGCGCGATCGGAGGATACTATGCGCAAGTCCCTTTTGGCTGCAGCACTCGGCTGTGCATCCATGCTCGTCCTGGCGTCATGCCAGACCCCAGAACCCGCCGCCCCCGCCGCAGCTATGGCTGCAGCTCCCGCTGCTCCAGTTGCACCCGTCGCACCGCCCGCCACGCCCACCGTGTCGGCGGTTGACCGGATCGCCGCCAGCGTCAGCACCAACCCCGGCGAAGGCGTGTACAAGACATACTGCGCCGCCTGCCACGACAACCCGGATACCAAGTCTCCCACGCGCGAGAACCTCGCGGCGATGAACCCGCAGCTCCTCAACTTCGCGCTGACCGAAGGCAAGATGAAGGTGCAGGCCGCCGCCCTCTCGACCGAACAGCGCGGGCAACTCGTCTCCTACCTGACCGAAGGCAGCACCACGTCGAAAGTCGACTGGGCCGCCGCCATGATGTGTACGGGCGCGCGCGCCGCCGTTGATCTCGAAGGCCCCGACGCCGCCACCTCGGTCGGCTTCGGCTACACAACCGACAACAACCGCAAGCTCACGGCGAAGCAATCCGGTCTCACCACCGCGAAAATGTCCGACATGGAACTCGCCTGGTCGATCGCGATTCCGGGCGGCTCGATCACGCGCTCACAAGGCGCCATCGTCGGCAAGAACCTGTTCTGGCCCGCCACCGATATCGGCAAGGTCTATGCGTTCGATCTCGACGGCGACAAGCCGTGCATCCAGTGGATCTATTCGTCGCCCGCCCCGGGCCCGCTGCGCACAAGCACATCCTACGGCGTCCTCGCCGATGGCACGCCCCTGCTCGTCGTCGCAGGCCAGGACACCACAGTCCACGCGCTCGACGCGCGTACCGGCAAAGCGATGTGGACGAAGAAAGTCGGTTCCTATTCCTACTCGATGACCACCGGCACGCCGGTGATCCTCAAGGACCGCCTGATCGTCCCCGTCGCTCAGTTCGAAATCATGGTCGCGGCCGAGAACAAGGAGAAATGCTGCACCAATCACGGCTACATGCTGTCGCTTGATCCGAAGACCGGCGCGCAGCAATGGCGCTATGACACTATGCCGGATGCAACGCCGGTCCGCGACCGCGGCGACGGCCAGATGCTGCTCGGGCCGTCAGGCGCGCCGATCTGGAACTCGCCGCTGGTTGATGAGAAACGCGGCGTGATCTTCTTCGGAACCGGCGAAAGCAACTCGCCGCCGGCGCACAAGAACACCAACGCGATCATCGCAATCGATCTCAAGTCCGGCAAGGAGAAGTGGAGCTTCCACGCCACGCCGAATGACATCTTCAACGCCGGCTGCGGCCCCAAGCCCAAGGCTGAACAGCTCAACTGCGTCCAGCCCCCGGAAACGGTCTATCGCGACGTCGACTTCGGCGCCTCGATGGTTCTCGGCAAGGGCGCTGACGGCAAGGACCTGCTCTACGCCGGCCAGAAATCCGGCTCGGTCTGGGCGTTCGATCCCGACACCGGCAAGGTCGTCTGGCGCACGCCGCTCGGCACCGGCGGCCCGATGGGCGGCGTTCACTGGGGTCTCGCCTTCGACAACGGCACCCTCTACGCCCCGATCACCAATGTCGGCGTGGCCATCCCCGGCGAATGGGAAGGCGACCCGAACATCAAGCCTGGCCTCTACGCACTCGACGGCAAGACCGGTAAGATCAAGTGGCAGTTCAACCCCACGGCTCCTGAAGGCGCAACGCGCTGGCGCGGCAACGTGTTCTCGGCCGCGCCCTCCGTCATCGACGGCGCAGTCGTCAGCGCCGCGCTCGACGGCACGCTCTACATCAACGACGCCAAGACCGGCAAAGCCCTGTGGTCCTACCAGACCAACAAGGAATACGAGGCGACCAACGGCGTGAAAGGCAAAGGCGGCGCGATCGACTCGAATGCGATCACCGCAGCCAACGGCCTGCTGCTGGTCAACTCCGGGTACGGCATGTTCGGCCAGCAAGGCGGCAACATGCTCCTGGCGTTCAAGCCGAAGAGCTGAGCTAAAGCCCTCATCCTCCGAGACGCCGCTTTGGCGGCTCCTCAGGATGAGGGTTACTGGTCTGCATGCAATTCAGCCCTCATCCTGAGGAGGCCGAAGGCCGTCTCGAAGGACGAGGGCGTGCTCACCGCTTCGTAGTATGCATCTTGATTCACGGTGACGGCGTCCGTCGGTGGCGGTGCATTTCCGCTTCGCTTCAATGCACCCTACGACTCGTAACAGCGCTCGCAGGCCGCGCCCTCGCGGAATTTCGGCGATAGCCTGTCCTCGGGCGTCAACGGATATCCGCAAGCGCGGCACAGCTTTGCATCGCCGACCACCAGCCCATGCCCGACCGACACGCGCTCGTCGAACACGAAGCATTCGCCGTGCCACAGGCTCTGCTCGACCGGCACGTTCTCCAGATATTTGAGGATACCGCCCTTGAGGTGAAAGACGTCATCGAAGCCTAGCGACTTCACATAGGCCGTCGCCTTCTCGCACCGTATTCCGCCGGTGCAGAACATCGCGATCGTCTTGCCTTCGAGTTCGCCGCGATGCTTCTCGACCCAGTCCGGAAACTCACGAAAGCTGGCCGTCTCGGGATTGATCGCATTGCGGAACGTGCCGAGCGACACCTCGTAATCATTGCGCGTGTCGATCACCACAGTGTCGGGATCGGCGATCAGCGCATTCCAGTCGCTCGCCTCCACATAGGCGCCGACGCCTTGCAGCGGATCGACGCCCTCGACGCCCATCGTCACGATCTCGCGCTTCAGCCGCACCTTCATGCGGTTGAACGGCATCTCGTCGGCCGCGCTGTACTTGACCTCGAGCCCGGCGAATTCCGGCATCGCCTCCAGATGCGCGATCAGCTCCGCGATCGCCGCTTCGCTGCCAGCCGCCGTGCCGTTGATCCCCTCGCTCGCCAGCAGCAGCGTCCCCCTGATGCCGCGTCCGCAGCAGAACGCCGCCAGCGGCGCGCGCAACTCCTCGAAACGCTCAAGCCGGCAGAACCGATACAGCGCGGCGACGCGAAACGGTCCATTTTGCGGGGACAAAGTCATGGCCGCCCCCTACAGGCCGGACACGCTTGTTTCAAGACGGAGCGCCTCGACCCCAGCGGCACCCAACTCCCCCTACGTCACCAGTTGACGCCAACGTCACCCGGGTAGAATGCTCCCGTCAGCATCCGACCCACGCGACAAGTCGCGGGCGGTTAGCGGAGGGTATGCCCATGTTTCGTAAACTCGCTTCGGCGGTCGCCCTGATCGCGCTCGCGTCGTGCACGACGCCAGCCGAGCAGACAGCCAGGCAGGAAGGCGCCGCCCAGGTCGCGGCCAAGCCCGCCGGCCCGCATCCGGGCGAAGACGTTTACAAGCAGCACTGCGCCGCCTGCCACGAGAATGCAGAAGCCACGAAATCCCCCACCCGCGCCACGCTCGCGCGCATGACCTCGGGCATGATCACCAACGCCCTGATGACGGGCAAGATGATCCCGCAGGCAACCGGCCTCTCGTCCCAGCAAGTGTCTTACGTTTCGGATTATCTCTCCGAAGCCACGGTCGCAGACGACTCGTGGATCGAGGCGATGCGCTGCCCCGCCAGCCGCCGCACGCCGAAGCTCGACGCGACCCCGTCAGTCCAGACCTTCGGCTTCGACATCAAGAACAGCCGCAATCTTTCCTACGCACAGGCCGGCCTCAAACCGACTGACCTCTCCAACATGGAAGTCGCCTGGGTCGTCGGCTTCCCGGGCGTCGTCACGATGCGCAGCCAGGCTGCTGTCGTCGGCAATTCCATCTTCCTGCCCGTCGGCGAGAACAAGAACCGCGTCTTTGCCTTCGACATTTCCGATAAAGCCAAGCCCTGCATCCAGTGGGTCTGGGAAGGCGAGCGCACTATCCGCACCTCCGCCGGCTATGGGGTCCGCAAGGACGGCAAGAAGGTCATCATGGTCGGGGACATGGGCGCCTACATCCACATGATCGACGCCACCAACGGCAAGGAACTCTGGGGCTCGCACATGGGCCTCTTCCCCGGCTCGATCTCGACCGCCACGCCCGTCCTCGTCGGCGACAAGGTGATCGCGCCCTCCTCGCAATACGAAATCATGATGGCCGCGCAGCCGAACTATGAATGCTGCAAGACCCATGGCGGCGTCGTCGCCCTCGACGCGATGACCGGCAAGCGCGTGTGGGAAGGCCACACGATGGAGAACGCCAAGCCGATCCGCGATCGCGGCGACGGCAAGATGCTCTGGGGTCCCGCCGGTGCGCCGGTGTGGAACTCGC
>JAUYSA010000463.1 GCA_030696545.1 Hyphomonadaceae bacterium | reverse complement strand
GCCATTGGGATCGACAAGTCGGGCGCCGCCACGCTTTTCCCAGATAGCGACGCGGTTGCGAACCGGGTCGTAGCCGATCGAGCTGTTGAGGTAGGTATTCATCGCGCCCGGATGGAAATCGCGCATCTGCTCGAACGCCTTGCGGGCGACGCCCTCCTGCGCTGGGCCGAATTTCGCGGCGGCGGCGCGCAAGCCGAAGAAAAAGGCGAGGGCGGCAAGGCCGACACCAACGTAGATGAGGATTTCCGTCATTCTTCTATCCCTCTGAATGGATAGCGTGATCCGGCAGGAAAACGGGTCAGCCCGTGAAGCCGAAGCTTTCGACCGCGTCGCTGGTGTCGGTTCCGCTGGGCTTTTTTGCCCCGCCAACCAGCCAGATGGCCTCGCCGATCACCACCGCGCCAAGGCCGTGGCGCGGCGTCGGCATTGGCGGCGCAGATGTCCAGGCATCTGTCTTCGGGTCATAGCGCCAGGCCTCGGGATGCACCCGCCCGCCATTGTCGAAATACTCTCCGCCAAAAACATACAGCATCCCGCCCAGCACCCCGGCCGCATTGCCGCCTGCGCCGGCGCCTTTCGGCATCGGGGCGGCGTTGCGCCAGCGGTCTTCCTTCGGATCATAGACTTCATGCGCATCGGTGGGGCCGCCCGCCACGCTGCGCCCGCCGACAACATGCCAGAGGCCTCCGATAACACCCCCCGCCGCGCTGTTGCGGGCAGAGAGCGCTGGCGCAGCGTTGGTCCATGCATTCGAGGCGGGATCATAGACGAGGTGGCGCACGACATCCTCATGCTCGCCATAGGCGAGATTCGCGGCGCCTTTCGGCCTGCGCCCGCCGACAATGTGGATGCGTGCGCCAAGACTCGTCGCAACGACTTCCGCGTGGGGTTCGCTCGCGGGCGCTAGCGGCGTCCATGCATTCGCGGCGTCGTCATAGCGAAGCGTGTCAGCTGACATGATCCAGTTCACCGCGCCCGGATTCGTGCCGAAGCCGCCAAGCAGGAAAAGCTGCCCAGCGTGCTCAACTGCATGCGGATGGTGGCGCGGCGCAGGAAGCGCTGCGAGCGTTGCGCTGGTCTGCGTCTTCGGGTCGTAGGCGATGTGGCGATCGGAAACCGACGTCACGCGGCCGCCTTCCGCAAGAAGTCCGCCGGCAATGTGGATGCGGCCCCTGTGAGCGGCGGGATATATCTCCTGCACCGGAAAGGGCAGCGGCTTGAGCCCCGTCCCATAGCGAGGCGTCCTACTCGCCGCCACAGGGCCATCCGCACAAGCCGTGGCAAGGGTCGCGCTGGCGGCCAGAATGGCGTTGCGGCGGGTGAGCATCACTGGTCTCTCCTTGCTCGACTGCGGGCGCAGAAGCGATAGCATGGATTCGGGGAAGATCATGGGAGGCGCGCCATAACGCTCGACATCAGACTGCCAGACGGAATGCGGGCAGCCGCGCCACAGGACTGGCAGCGCGTCGGCGGCATCGTGGCCGAAGCCTTCTTCGAGGACCCTGTGAATCTCTGGATCTTTGGCCGGAAGGACCCGATGCCGGCGGTGTTCAGCGCTCTTGCGAAGAGCGTGTATCTCCCGCGCGGCACATGCCATCTGATCGGCGATGCCGGCGCCACGATGTGGTGTCCCTCATCCGCCAACCGGGAGCCGCCTCTGCTGTCGATGCTCGGGCTGGTGGCCTCCGTCATGGGCAAGGGAACGAAAGGCGCGGCGAAGCGCGCTCTGGGCGCCAGCGATATCATGGCGCGTGAACACCCCAAGGCGCCGCACATGTACCTGTTCGCAATCGGCACGCGGAAGGCGTCGCGCGGCAAGGGTCTCGGCAAGCAGCTGATGACGCCCATGACAGACGCTGCCGATCGCGCCGGAATGCCGTGCTATCTGGAGAACTCCAATCCCGCGAACACCGGCTTCTACAAATCGCGCGGCTTCGAGCGAATGAAGCTGTTCGAGCCGGGGCCGGGAGCGCCGCCGATGGAAGCCATGTGGCGCGAACCGCGTCCGGTCGAGGATCAAGGCAGATGATGACGCGAATTGCGGGTGCGGTGATGATGCTGGCGCTGGGCGCGTGCGAAACCATGCCGCCCGCGCCGTCTCTGGCGCCAGAAAAAGTCGTCGAGCAGTTGATGTGGGATTACACCAGGGCGTGGAACAGGCATGACTCCGCAGTCATCGCGCGGGATTTCTACCGCGCGGGCCCGAGCGTGGAAGAGCAGCAGGCAAATCTCGAACGCGGCTTCGAAGGGCTGCGCGCGCAGGGCTATCACCACTCTGATATTTTCGAGGTCAAGGCCTGCATGACCGGAGGCGATACTGCGTGGGCGGCAATGAAATTCTCGCGGCTGAAAGCCGATGGCGAGCCGCTGCCGCCGAAGGATCGCGCGAGTTCGTACACGCTGAAGAAATTCGCGGATGGATGGCGCATCACGAAAGTCGGCGCCGGAGGCGTAAGCGCGGACCAGCCACTGGCGTGCCCGGCGGGTTGAAACCTCCCCTTGAAAAGGGGAGGTCGACTGAGCGAAGCGAAGGAGGGTGGGGATCACTTCGTTCGTCAGGCGATGCGAAGAGTTTCCCGAATTGATGCCAGCTTCAGCCTCTCTTTTCAAAACAAAGAGTTCGCGCGACTGTAATTGCGCTTGGGGGTCGAAAATGGCGTCGAGGTTTGAACGAACGGAAGACATCACCGAGCGGGCGCGAGATCTACGCGAGGATGTGTCGAAGACAGAAGCAAAGCTCTGGCCGAGACTATGCAGAGGGCGGATGGGCGCATCGTTTCGGCGACAGCATCCGATCGGCCCCTATTTTGCGGATTATTGCTGCCCTTCGCTAAAGCTGGTGATTGAGGTCGATGGCCCGTTTCATTCGCACGATCATGATCAGGCGCGTGATCGATTTCTGAATGAGCGCGGGTATGACGTGCTGCGATTTTCGGTCGAGGATATGGATCGGAGATTTGACGGCGTGATTGATACGATTCATGCACGTGTGCAGATGGCGTTGTTGGAGAAGCGCGCTCGCGAGGAAAAATGATCCCCACCCCGATTTCGCTTCGCGAAAATCGGACCTCCCCTTTTCAAGGGGAGGTGAGCGCCCGCCTAACCTACTCGGCGCACTTCATGCTTTCACCGGCGGGGAGTCCCGCCATGCCGGTCGCGCGCCAGCCATCGTCGAAACGGCGCACCTGATAGATGGAGACACGCTGCTCTGGCGGCATGAACGAGCCGTCGGTCTTGAGGCGCGTGAAGCGCAACTCCACCTGGCCCGTGTCTGCGGTGATCACGCAGCCAGTGATGCCGTGAACGGCTGAGCGGTCATAGCCTTCTGCCTTGAGCCGGTCGAACTCGGCCTGCAGGCCTTCAACCGTGCTCCAGCGATGGCCTGGATCAAGCCGATAGAAATCGCGAACGATCGTGGCGGCGTCGTGCGCGTTCCACACGCGAAGATACTCCGACATGAAATATTCCATGTCGCCCTTGAGGTCCTGCGCGGCGGCTGCGCCGTGGAGTGCGAAAGCGCTGGAGGCGGCAAGTACAAAACGATGCAGCTTCATGTTCGGCTCCAGCGCTAGATCTTGTTGTCCTGATCGACGGACGGGTCTTCGGCGGCAATGACGGAGAAATGGCCCGTCGCCGGGTCGCGCCAGTGAAGCTCGCCCTTGCCGATCGAGAACCATGCGCCGTTCATGCTGAGCTGGCCTTGTTCGCAGGCTTCGCGAACGAAGGGGAAGCTCATCAGGTTGGCAAGGGACTGGCCAACCGCCCCATGCTCGACAGCTTCCTGCCAGTCGGAGCGCGGGATGGATTCGTCGCGCAGCACTGCGTCGCGCGCATTCGCCGCGATCTCGACCCACGGGGCGATGAAGCGGCCGACAGGGCGATCAGCAGCGGCGGCGAGGGAGGCGGCAATGCCCCCGCAACCGCCATGGCCCATCACGACGATCTGCTTCACCTTCAGATGGCGGACGGCAAACTCAAGCGCGGCGGAAACGCCGTGCAGGCCGCCGGATTCGTCATAGGGCGGAACGAGGGCGGCGACATTGCGAACGGTGAACAGTTCGCCGGGCGCGGCATCGAATATCATGGCGGGGTCGGCGCGGCTGTCTGCGCAGGCGATGATCATGGTCGCCGGCTCCTGCCCATCGCGCAGGCGATAGAAAACGTCACGGGCCTCGCGATAGCGGCTGGCGCGGAAGCGCCGGTAGCCAGCGATCAAATCTTGGGCGTCGTCAGCAAAGTCGATCATCGTGGCGTGTCGCTAGCGAAGAACGCACGCGGATGCAAACCCGTAGATTGCCGGGTCATTGACTTCCGGCGCCGGTATGCGTGATTAGGAACGAACAGTTCCGTTAGACCTCGATAACACCGTGCAGGTATTCGCGGCGAAAGCCGCCGAGACGAGGCTGTGATGACCGACGACGAGATTCCAGTTCCGGGCGGCGAAGAGGCTGAAAAGCGCCGTGTCGGGCCAAGGCGAAGCGAAGCTTCGACCAATGCCGTGCTGGTAGCGGCTTACACTGAACTGTCAGAGCACGGGTGGCGCGGGTTCTCGGTCGATCGCGTCGCGAAGAACGCAAAGGCCTCAAAGCAGACAATCTATCGCTGGTGGAAATCAGCGGCGTGCCTGGCGGTGGACGCCGCCCTGGCGACGCTGGCTGAAAAACCGGCGCCGGTCGCGGCAGGCGCCGACGTACGCGACAGGATCGCGGGCTTGATCGAGCCGATGCTGGTGGCTTTGCGCACGGGCGATGGCGCACATGCCTGGCGCGGCGCGCTCTTGGCGGCGGCAGACGACAGCGAGGCCGGTGAGATATTCCGAGGTTGGTTTTCCGAGAGCGTGAAAGTGCCACTGCGCCACATCCTGGCGGAGCAGGCGCTAAAGGGTGTCGTGCGGCGTGACTGGGATATCGATCTTGCGACCGAGTTGCTGTTCGGTCCGATCTGGCATCGCCTGATCGCGATGCGCGGGCCGGTGCCAGAGAGCTATTCGCGAAGGCTGGTGGAAAGCGTGCTCAAGGCGCTCGCGCCGGGGTGACGCCAAAAAAGAACAGGCCCGGCTTGTGGCCGGGCCTGTCGCATTTTCAGACAATCGAGTTTCTTACTGCGCGGGAGCTGCAGGCGCCGCCGGGGCCGGAGCAGCAGGCGTTGCGGCCGGATCCTTGTAGCCGCCATAGACCCACTGACGCAGCTTCATCGGATAGTCGGCCGAGGCTTCGTTGTTCTGGATCATGAACACCATCGTGATGTCGTTCTTCGGATCGACCCACATATTGGTGCCGGCATAGCCAGACCACGAGAAGACATTGCCCTTGGCCGGGTCCGCCATGTCGATCGGCAGCAGGCCGAAGCCGAGGCCAAAGCCGCCGAGCGGACCATAGAACCAGGCCTTGCGATCGACGTTCGGGCCGATCTGGTCGACCAGCATGGCGTCAAGCGTTTCCGGTTTCACAATGCGCACGCCACGGTATTCGCCTTTGCCGCGCAGCATTTCGACGAAGCGGAAATAGTCTTCCGTGGTCGAGTTGAGACCGCCGCCGCCCGAGAACATCGGTTGCATGGTTTTCGGCTCGGAGAGGGGGGCCTTCAGCGTGGTCGGCGGCTCGGCGAGGCGATTGGCTTCATCGGCTTCGAGATAGAAGTGCGTGTCGTCCATGCCGAGCGGGGTGAAGATCTTTTCGTTGAACAGCACGTCAAGCGGTTTTCCGGAAGCGACTTCGATGACCGCGCCGAGCACGTCGGTCGAGCGCGAATAGTTCCAGGCCGTGCCCGGATCGAAGGCCAGCGGCAGGCCGGCGATCGCCTTGGAAAGATCCAGCGCGGTGAAGTCAAAGCGCGTGTCGCCGGCAGCCATGTAGAGCTTGCCAAGCGGATCTTCCGGTTGCGCGAACACGCCGTAGATCAGGCCGGACTCATGGCTCAGCAGGTCGCGCACAGTGATCTCGCGCGTGGCCGGGCGTGTCGTTTTGCCGTCCGCCTCAAGCACTTTCGGGTTGGCGAATTCGGGAATGTATTTCGAGATCGGATCTTCGAGTGCGATCTTGCCCTCTTCGACCAGCTGCATGGTGGCGATCGAGGTGATCGGCTTCGTCATCGAATAGATGCGGAAGATCGTCTCCGCGCTCATCGGGTCTGCATCGCCCGGGCCTTCCGTGCCGACTGCGGTGACATCGACGACCTGGCCGCCCTTGGCGATCAGGAGGACCGCGCCGGGGATCTTGCCGGCTTTCACGTCGGCTTCGAGATCGGCCTTGGCCTTGGCGAAGATGGCGGCGTCGAAGCCGAGAGCGGCCGGATCGGCCGCCATCGTGATGGACGAAACAGCCGGATCGGCGACGGCAGGCGCGGCAGGCGCCTCGACGACTTCTGGCGCGGGCGCCTCCGGCGCGCAGGCAGCAGCCAGCGCAAGCATTGCGGCGGAAGCCGCGGCGAAGAGTTTGAATTTATGCCCTGCAGTCTGCATCACGAACCCCGTCTGAATGATTCCAGCGGCTTTCAATGTCGCGAGACGGGCGCGATGTCGAGCTTTCCGTTGCGAAACGTTTGCAACAATCGGCGGGTAGAGATTGTGCGCATGGCTGGACAGCGCGTCACAACTGAAGAACGATGCGATCACTGGGACTCGTCAGGATATCGCCTCGCTGCTGATCGAAAATGCTGGCGCACCAGCCGGCCGCTTTATGCACCGTTGCGCGCAAGCTTGAGTCCGGACCGGAGCAAAAATGACAAGCTTCAAGATCAACGGCAAAGCGGTCACGATCGATGCCGACGCCGACACGCCATTGCTATGGGTGATCAGGGATGACGCTGGGCTGACAGGCACGAAGTTCGGCTGCGGCATCGGCATGTGCGGCGCCTGCACCGTCCATATCGGCGGCAAGGCGGCCCGCTCCTGCATCACGCCGCTCAGCGCAGTCGAAGGCGCAGAGATCACGACGATCGAGGGGCTCGACCCCAACGGCGCACACCCTGTCCAGAAAGCCTGGCAGGAATTGCAGGTGCCACAATGCGGCTACTGCCAGTCCGGCCAGATCATGCAGGCCGCCGCCGTGCTCAAGGACAATCCCAGCATCTCCGACGCTGACATTGATGCGCAGATGACCGGCAATCTCTGCCGCTGCATGACCTACACCCGCATCCGCGCCGCCGTCCGGCAGGCCGCGAACGCGATGAAAGGAGCCTGATCATGGACGCCCCAGTGAACGCTCCCGCCCTCAGCCGCCGCGGCTTCCTCATCGCCGCCGCAGGAACCGGCGTCGCCTTCTCATTCCTGACCGCGTGCCAGACCGACGACACATCCACCGCCGCCGCCTACGAGCCGACGCAATGGTACGCGATCGACAATATGGGCATCGTCACCGTCAACGTGATCCGCGCGGAGATGGGCCAGCATGTC